>JALWDQ010000269.1:0-4489 GCA_027039625.1 Calditrichia bacterium
TCACAAGTTCGATTGGCGGAAAACCGGTTCGCTGGAAGCCGATTGTATGACCTGCCACCTGGATCCCGATACCAAACGGGTCACTGATGCCACCGGAATTAAAGTGGTTACCTACAATCCCCGGCTGCGGATCTTTGCCAAACGCAAGCATGGTAAAGTAACGGAAGTATCGCTGGGAATTTATCCTGCGAAAGGCTGGGAGTCGGCCTTCACTTATTTTGACCCCTTGAGCCGGAGTAAGATTACCTTCGAGCCCGGGAAATACTACGCCGATCTGGACAATCCCCACGCCGATTCACGTAACTACATGCGGGCTCCCTTTGTGGAAGGAGAAGGGGAACCGTATTCCTGGTTACAGGCCAAACGGAAATTTCTGGGGCATTTTTTCCGCGGGGCACCTTCTGCCGGATTAATGGGATGGGATAACAACGGTGATGGGTATCCCGTCACGTATGTGAAAATTGTGAAGAAAGGCAAAGAGTTTGTCCCGGAAGTATATTACGAAGTTTCCGAGTTTGATGAGGATGGAGCCATCGAAGTGCCCATGTTAAGTTCCCGGGAAAGCGAAAACGGCGAACACAAATGGACGCGGGTGTGCGGGCAGTGCCATGTGGGATTCGTGGATCCCATCAACAAAGGATTTAATGTGCGGACCTGGGGTCTGGGGATGAAAGCCGATATCGTGAAACGCGGTGAAGTGTGGAATCTGGATCCCCAATCCGAGGATGAAGTGGGTTACGATGTGCACGCTGCCGCCGGATTCGAATGTACCACCTGCCATGCCAAGGGAAAGCCCGAAGGAGTGGATTGGGAAGATTATGTGGCTTCTGCAGACCACAACTTCCGGAAAGGGCACGATTCCGGCAATACGGTACGGGATGATCTGGACAACAACCCACCGCCCCGTAACTGTTACGATTGCCACATCGAGAATGGCGACGGACCCGATCCCACCGAAGCCCACGAGAATGTATTTGGTAGCGCCACGACAAAACATGTTAAAGAAATTGCCTGCCAGACCTGCCATACTCCGGAAATTCGCTATTGGTCTTTCCGCACCTTCGATTATTCCCTGGGTTTCAGTCAGAATTTCGACAACCGCCATTTCCCCGGTCCGGATGGTAAAATGATGGAGGTGCAGATGGCACCGTATTACGGGCCGGTACCGTTTTATGGCATGGGGAATGTGAGCTGGCTGGTAGGCGAACGGCAGGGAGATGGTTTCCAGACCGACCTGCTGGCACCGGTGGCCTATATGCATCCCGATAACCCCAATGATATGTACGGACAGATGTACCAGCACATGACCGGTAAGAAAGATTTTACCTGGGTGCCACCGCTTTACTACTGGCAGGGTGCGCGTGGAGTACAGATTATGGTAGGGAATCCCATTACCGTAATAACCTGGTTCGACCGTACTCTGGGTAAAATTCTTTACGCCCGCGAACTGAACGCTGCCGTGAAGAAAATGGGCAAGGATAAACAGGGAAGAACCTATATGCAGCTCATCACCGGAGAAAAGATTTTCGATAAAACCGGGTACATGGGTCATCCGGATATGAAACCGGAAATCAGCACTCTGGATGATGTGCGGAAAATGCGCAAAGCGCTTCAAAAGGTGCTGAAGAAAGAAGGGGAAAAGAATCCCGATCCTGCTCTTTACATTGCGGCGCATTATTTTAAAATTTCCCACAATGTACTTCCCGCCAGTCATGCTCTGGGTGCCAACGGAACCTGTACTGTGTGCCATGGGAAAAACGGGCGCATCGAAGATCGGATTGTCACCTTTACCCCCAATAGCATCGAAGGATTCGAAGAAGGGGTGAAACAGGGATTGATTATTGTGGATCCCGAAATTCACTACGTGAAACCTCTGGATCTGGATGGTGATGGGAAAGCGGATGTTCTGGGTGCTCATCAGAAAGAAATTCTGGAGGCCACGCGCGAACATCTGGAGCACCGTGAATAATAAAAAATAGAACCTGAATCATTTCGCCCGGCATTTCTGCGGAAGTGTCGGGCGTTTTTGTTGATGCTGGAAAAAACATCATTTCCGGGACTGAATGAATTGATTGTGTAAACACAGATACGAAAAGGCACTTACCCACGAATTATTTGCCCACGAATCACACGAATGAGCACGAATTAAAAATTGGAGCAGAAAAAAATAAATCATTTGGAATTTGTGATTTGTTAATTGGAATTTGAACTTTTGTCGCCCGGCTCTCCGGATCCGTTTCTAAAATAAGCGAATTTAACAACCGGTTATAACGGTTTATTCAGCCTTTTCTTCTAAAGACGGGATTATCTCTTGATATGAAAATTCTCGCAATCCTGCTTTAGCTTTTGCATGTTCAATGGTCATATTTACGAGATTACCATTCCGATCCAGATCAATATAAATATCCTCACTAATCTCTTTTGTCTCATAAACTTTTTCATTCGTAAATTCTATTAAAGCTGTATCAGTATCAGGAAAATATTTTATTTTCATTTTATTAATCCTCCTTAAACGATCTGTCAAAAAATGCATTGTGTACTGTCTCGCCATCTTCCAATAAAATTACTCTAAGATATTTATTCACTTCTGAAATTTTTGCCCATTTTCTAATCCTCCCATCAGATTGAATAACGACCTTTAGAGGATTTTCTATGACATACTTTATCCATTCTTCTTTAATTTGTGATCGATCAGGTCTTTTCCTAGTGTATTTAAAGTATTGAGTCGTTTTCATTATAACATTTTTTATAAAATCTGTTTGTTGTATCTTTATTGAAACAAATTCCTGCTCTCTTTCTAATTTTAAGACTTAACAAGCAAACTTAACTATCATCATAGAACGCAAATGGTTTCGATGTGAATTGTATTGGCTTGTCAGGCAATTTTTTTATCCAGTATGTTTTGGTCTAATTCAAGTGTATAAGATAAGATTGTATTAACATCCATTTTTCTTGATGCATTGAGTATTTCTATTCCCGTAAGTTTTCCATCACTTGTGGTATCAATATTGATACCTTCTTCGATTTCAATAACACCATCAGGAGTTTGATCGCTTAATTTTAAGTACAAAGCATCTGCCTCTTTATCATAATATACTTTCATTTTTTTAATCCTTTCTTTAATGGATAGTTAGTGATTACTGTAATAATATTTTTTTCAACTGCTACAACAATTTTTAATGGATATTTAAATCCCGATACTTCTTTAATTATTTCATGATGTCCATTTTCAAGGTTAAGATTTTTTAGAATATTTTCTAATACTGAATTAGGTATCTTATATAACTTTGCTCTTCTTCTTGCATGTCGAGAAAATTTTACTTTCATATTATATATTTCTTATATTTATTTCAAGTTAAATAGTGTTTATATTATAAACAATGGATGTTGCTGGCGCAATTTAAAAAAACAGTCGTTTAACTGCTTCACCAATCACAATCAACTGATAAAGCACGGCTGAGTGGGTTTTAAAATTTTTAAGGAATTGTTCCTTCTGTAAACCCTACGTAAATGTCAGAACGGCGTGTGCAGCTTTTGCAATATCCAACAAAGTAGCTTTATCTCTCCCCATAAGCCACCTTGGACTCAGAAAAAATCACCAAAGCTGTGTTTAGTATCTCTTGGCGACGTACCCGGTTGTGGTTTTTTTCAACAGCGGGTTTCGTCACCAAATCCACATCACGTTGAAGAAAAACCTGGAGTTCTTGTTGCTTTCTAATGTGGTCAAGCAAACTCCTATCGGCATCGTCATCAAAAGTAACGATGGTATCAATATCGCTATCAGAATCGAAATCTGCACGTAATATAGAACCGAATACTGTCAATTCTTTAATCTTCCAACACCGGTAGGATTTGGCAATCTCGTTCGTTGAAAAATTTTTCATCACATTATTGTGTCTCGAACTTTTGTTTTGTTCAAATATAATACCACTCAACGTCATGAAGTGTTTTATGACATGCTACAAGACCGAAAACCGTAGCGTAACAGCGGTCAAATCTACCTATTTATTAAATACTTTGTATATTATATATTTTTATTCCTTTTATTCTTGTAAAATGTTTCTCATTTAGAGTCAACAATGGAATATCTATTTGAATAGCATTTGCACCTATAAAAATATCTCTAAATTCAATCAGTTGATTTTTAGATTTTAAATCTTTGTATATTTCTGATGATATTTTAGCAATATCAACAGTAAATGGTTGAATATCTAACCATTTAAATAATTTTTATAAATCGTTTTTATGTCTTGAAGAAATTGCACCGGCATACAATTCAAATGCTGTTATAGTTGATACGATACAGTTAAAATCAGCTTCTTTAATTTTCCACAAGTAACTCTGCTGCTTGTTCGGTGTACGGAGAAAATCTATGATTATATTTGTATCGATTAGAATGTTTCTATTTTCCATTTGTCAACTTTTGCCCCTGAAGTATCATTTACATGATTCCACACTGATATTTCAAGACGATCTCTTTTCCACTCAT
>JALWDQ010000270.1:0-1442 GCA_027039625.1 Calditrichia bacterium
CTTGATGAACCGGCAATTGACGATAGTGGGCTGGATGCCCTGGCTTTGTAAGATGCGCGCTGCCCGCTGGCTCTCGGATACCATGGCGCCCACAGCCAGAATCAGCACATCTTTCCCTTCTTCCACCACTTCCCAGCTACCAATGGCAATTTTCCGAAAATCCTGCTGAAAATCGACCAGGTCGGGGGCTTTATCGCGAGGATAGCGAATGGCAAAAGGATAGCGATCCTGAGTGAGTGCCGTAAAGAGTAAATCGCGCAGTTCCTGTCCGTTTTTGGGTGCTGTTAGAATTAAATCTGGTACGGTATTCAGGTAGGTCAAGTCGAAGTTTCCGTGATGGGTCGGTCCATCCTCGCCTACCAGTCCGCCCCGATCCAGCGCAAAGATCACCGGAAGTTTTTGTAACGCCACATCATGGATGATCTGGTCGTATGCTCGCTGTAAAAAGGTGGAATAAATGGCTGCCACCGGTCGCATTCCATTGGCTGCCAGACCCGCGGCAAAAGTCACGGCGTGTCCTTCGGCAATGCCCACATCAAAGAACCGTTCCGGGAATTTTTCAGCAAATTCGCTCAAGCCGGTGCCATCGCTCATAGCAGCCGTAATGGCACACAGTCGGTCGGTTTTTTCAGCCAGTTGAATCATGGTTTTACCGAATATCTGGGTGTAGGAAAGGAAGGTCTCTTTTTTAGTCCCGGAGGATGCAGCGGAAGCAATGGGTTTAATGCCGTGGTATTTGTGCGGATATTTTTCTGCTTCAGTATATCCTTTTCCCTTTTTAGTAAGCACGTGGAGTAAAATTGGGCCGGATAAATCTTTAATATTTTTCAGGGTAGTAAGCAATTCACTCAGATCATGTCCATTTACAGGACCAAAATAATTAAATCCCAGGTCTTCGAAAAACATTCCTGGTAAAATCAGAGATTTGATACTCTCCTGAGTTTTTCGAGCTAAAGTACGCAATTTGTCAGTTAGTCGTGGAATTTTTGCTGTTAAATCCCAGACCTGGTTTTTAATTTTCTGATATAAAGGGTTAGTAATGATTGTATTTAAATAATTTGCAATGGCTCCCACGTTGGGGGAGATGGACATGTTATTGTCATTAAGAACAACAAGCATATTACGTCCAGACTGACCCGCATTATTTAAACCTTCGTATGCTAATCCTCCCGTTAAAGCACCATCTCCAATTATGGCTACTACTTTATAATCTTCTCCCTGTAAATCCCGTGCCGTGGCATATCCCAATGCCGCAGAAATAGAGGTGCTGGCGTGTCCGGCTCCGAACACATCGTAGGGGCTTTCATCCCGTTTTAAAAACCCGCTGATGCCTCCCAGTTGCCGGATGTTTTGCAGGGCTTCCCGACGTCCGGTAAGCACTTTATGGGCATACGCCTGATGTCCCACATCCCAGATTAATAAATCCCGTGGTGTATTGTACA
>JALWDQ010000271.1:0-4485 GCA_027039625.1 Calditrichia bacterium
ATTCATTTCTTCTCCACCAACCGCTCAATCTCCTGATAGAGGCGCTCCACCACCTGGTGGGCGGGGATTTTACCCACTATTTTCCCCTGGCGAAAGAGGAGTCCCTCATTCCGTCCCAGCGCCACACCCACATCGGCTTCGCGTGCCTCTCCGGGACCATTGACCGCACATCCCATAACCGCCACAACCACATCACTCTCGATGTGCTGCACCCGCTCCTCCAGCTCGGTGGCGATGCGAATCATATCCGGGGTTTCCAGGCGTCCGCAGGTGGGGCAGCTCACGATGGTAACTCCCGCCCGCCGCAGATGCAGGGTGCGCAAAATCTCCCGCGCCACGGGAATCTCCTCCACCGGATCGCCGGTAAGCGACACCCGAATGGTATCACCAATGCCTTCCGCCAGCAAAGCCCCAATTCCCACCGCCGATTTTACGGTGCCGGTACGCACCGGTCCCGCCTCGGTTACGCCCAGATGCAGAGGGTACTCCACCTGCTGCGCCAGCAAGCGATTGGCCTGAATCATCATCACCACATCCGAGGCTTTCAGGGAGATGACGATATTCTTAAACCCCACCTCCTCGCACACTCGAATATGCTGTAGAGCACTCTCCACCATGGCCTCCGCCGTGGGATGCCCATAGCGCTGCAGAATGGATTTTTCCAGCGAACCGGCATTGACCCCAATGCGAATAGGCACCCCGCGCTCCCGACAGGCATGCAACACCTGCTCCACCCGGCGGCGCTCGCCAATGTTACCGGGATTGATGCGAATTTTGTGCACCCCTGCCTCCAGCGCCAGTAACGCCAGCCGGTAGTTAAAATGGATGTCCGCAACCACCGGAATCTGCACCTGCGGGATGATCTCCTTCAGGGCGCTCGCTGCCCGTTCGTTGGGAACCGCGCAGCGCACAATATCGCACCCCGCTGCCGCTAACTGACGAATCTGCTCCACGGTGGCATCCACATTCTCGGTATAGGTGTTGGTCATGCTCTGGATGGAAACGGGCGCTCCGCCCCCAATCTGTACCTGCCCCACCTGCACTGCACGGCTTTTGCGACGATGTATGGTTAATTCCTTCATGCGTTCATTCCTCTCATCACCACAGATTTAGGTAATTTAAGCAATATCCGAGATATTAAAAAGAAAGATAAATTACTATCGTTTCAGACGTTAATCAAAAACTTTCCAGCGAGGGGCTTCGTTCTGCCTGTACCGGACGTTGCGATGGTTTATCCTCCCCGCGTAAAAGATTGCGACTCTTCTTCTTGCTGCGCAAAAGAGTTAGATACTTCGTCCTGCTGGCGCAGGGGAGATTCTTCGCCCTGCTGGCGCAGGGCTCAGAATGACAGGTGAACAGGATGGAGACATAAGTAAAAAATGTTCTATCATTCATTCGCCCCAACTGTTTAAACAAGATCTAACACCACTGCCTTAAAATGTTGAAAAAAATATTCAAATCACCCCAATCCCTTCTTAAATTACCAAAAATTTAATACTGAGGCATTCATGATAAAACGGCTCTCTACGGTTTTACTGGTTACGACCATTCTTCTGGCAGAGTTCAATTTGAGCTTTGGAACTGAACCTTCCCAGAACAAAACGCACCCCCTCTGGCCACCGGTAGCACGGAAAACAGGTACACCATCCGGAAAACTTTACTTCAGCGAATATCCTTACTCCATTGGCGACGATGGCCTTTTTACCCCCAACTATCGGAAAGAGCGCCTCCTCCAGTTCGGCACCCACTACCTGTACCACGATCCCAATTTGCAGGGGTTTATTTTCTGGCTGGATTTTGCTCCCAGTACTCTGTTTAATCTTACCACGCAATATACCGACATCACCCGCCGTTTCCCCGGCGGCTACGACCATTATCGCTTTTACGACCTCTATCTGGACTATTTCCAGATTCGCACCCGGCAGTTCGTGATGAGCTGGGGTGTGGGAGCTAAAGGGGAAAGTACGGGGAAATTGCTGGTGGGTCCCGCGGTACACTTAACAGCGGATGCCTATTTCAAAAAACCGTTTAGTGCAAATATGCGCGCCAGTGTGGGGAAGATTGGAAGCCATTGGCTAACGCAGTTCTTCCTGCGCTTTAACTGGCACTACCAGGGGAATGCCTTTTACCTGGGGTACAACTACTACTCCCGTGGCAGTGTGAATCTGGACGGCGCGGTGCTGGGTGTATCCGTGTACTTTTGATTTTCCAAGAGGAAAAATACATTTCAATGATTAAACTAAAATTCATGTGAAACAGGGCTGAGTACCGCCTTCATTTTTTCCTCTGTTTTCCTTCGATTTTAACCATCTCAAATTGTCTGAAGAAGGTGGCTTGTTCAAATCGGGTTTCCCCTATTTCCAGTATCAATTAAAAGGCGAGTAGACGCCACAATTGAGTTTCTACAAAAAATTTTTTTTCATAGTAAATATTACAAAAAAATTGTATTTTTAGCACTCTCTAAATACGAGTTGAAACTGAGGATCAATGAAAGGAGATGTCAATGGTAAAACATCATGTTAAAGACTTATCGTTAGCTCCGGAAGGGAAACGAAGAATTGAATGGGCCGACCGCCAGATGCCGGTGTTGCGGGAGATTCGCGCTCGTTTCGAGAAGGAAAAACCGCTGGCGGGCAAGAAGATGAGCGCCTGCCTGCATGTGACTGCCGAAACCGCCAATCTGGCGCGCACACTGAAAGCCGGTGGTGCCGATCTGGTACTGGTTGCTTCCAATCCCCTGAGCACTCAGGATGATGTGGCCGCTTCGCTGGTTAAAGATTACGAAATTTCGGTATTTGCCATTAAAGGGGAAGACCACAAGACCTACTACGACCACATTCACGCAGCTCTCCAGCACGACCCGGTGGTGACCATGGATGACGGGGCGGATCTGGTGAGCACCCTTCATCAGGACTATCCCGAAAAGTGCCAGCAAATTTACGCCTCCATGGAAGAAACCACCACCGGTGTGATTCGCCTGCGCGCCATGCACCAGGATGGAGCGCTGAAGCTCCCCGTGTACGCTGTAAACGATGCCCACACCAAATACCTCTTCGATAACCGCTACGGTACCGGGCAGAGCACTGTGGATGGCATCATCCGCGCCACCGATATTTTGCTGGCAGGGAAAACCGTGGTGGTAGCAGGCTACGGCTGGTGCGGTCGCGGATTTGCCATGCGCTGCAAAGGAATGGGCGCTAACGTGGTGATTACCGAAGTGGATCCCATTAAAGCGCTGGAAGCAGCGATGGACGGCTACATGGTAATGCCCATGATTAAAGCGGCAGAGATTGGCGATCTGTTCGTGACAATCACCGGCGATATCAACGTCATCCGTCCCGAGCATTTCGAGCGAATGAAGGATGGTGCCATTGTGGCGAACTCCGGGCACTTCAATGTAGAAATCGACATTCCCGGTCTGGAAGCCATGGCGAAAGAGAAACATCCCCAGGTGCGCCGCTTTGTGGATGAGTACGTGCTCCCCAACGGACATCGCATTTACCTGCTGGCCGAGGGTCGGTTGATTAATCTGGCTGCTGCGGAAGGACACCCCGCCAGCGTTATGGACATGAGCTTCGCTACCCAGGCACTGACCACCGAGTACGCCCTGAAGGAGAAAAAGCCCGCCGGGGTGTACAAAGTCCCCAGAGAAATCGAAGATTACATCTCTACCCTCAAACTGAAAACCATGGGTATCGAGATTGATGAACTGACCGAAGAACAGAAAGAATACTTAAGTTCCTGGGAAATGGGAACTTGATTCCCGTTTTTTGTACACCAACTCGCATTGGAGCCCTGGGGTCCGGAAGAAAACCACCAGGGCTTTTTTGCGCCGAAGAAGCTTTTCCGGAGCACAAAGCGGTATCTCCAGAAAAACGAACCGGTTAATAAGCCAGGAAGATGAGAAAAGTACAAAAATTCCGGGTGTACAAAAAACATTGTACAGCAAAGGAATATAGATAGTGTTTTTAAGTAAACACACTCTCAGTCGAGGGAAACAACATTTCCGACGTTGTTAATTTAGTGATACGAAAGGAAAGGTTGTGGAACAATTCAATGTTTTTCAAAGGTTTAAGGATAAATTGATAACAGGGAAGTGTCGTAAAATATGAGTAAAGCAAAACGAAAAAAATCGTCCCGTTCGCAGAGCGAAGTCATTCGCGTTAAAGTGGAATATTTAAACGAAAACGGGGACGGGGTTGCATTCTACCAGAAGAAAAAACTGACGGTAAAGAAAGCGTTACCCGGTGAGGAGGTCCTGATAACCTACAATCCTTTGCGGCCACGCAAAGCACGCATCGAATTGAAGCGGATTCTGGTTTCTTCTCCCGACCGCATTACCCCGCCCTGCCCGTACTTCGACGATTGCGGCGGATGCCATCTGCAGCATCTGAATTACAGCAAACAACTGGCGTTTAAGCAGCAGGTTATCCAGCAACAACTGCTGCCTTATCCTCAACTCAAATCCCTTTCGGTAGCTCAAGT
>JALWDQ010000272.1:0-4482 GCA_027039625.1 Calditrichia bacterium
CCCCTGGATGCCACCGGGATTCAAAGTAGTGGACGGCTGGAATCTTTTCTGGTGAACAACGAACGGTTTACCTTTCAACAATTCCAGCAATTACTAAACGAAATTCATCCCAATAATACAGAGAAAAATACCCGGGAAAATCTGGAATACTATATCCAGAAAGGCTGGATTGAGGAGATTGAACCGGGGCTCTACAAAAGTAATCGGTATAATCCCAATCCCTGATGAGGTACGGTATGAGACGATCTTTAAAATGGAAATGGTTAGGTCTGGTAATCTGGTTGGTTCTGTTTTATTCCTGTCAGGAGCGGTACCATATTGACTCGGCGTTTCCGGAACCGGACTTTGGTGTGGTGGAAAAGTCGGTGAAAAAGCAGGATACCACCAGAGTTGCTGTGGAAACACCCAAAAGTAAGCCGGAAGAAGGAAAAAAAGAAGCTGCAACCGATACTTCTACCGCGAAAAAAGAAGTGGTTCAAATGAAAAAACTCCCCGCGGTTCAACCTTCTTACGGGGAAATTCCCATTACCTTAATCTTTAACACCAGCGAACCCATTAAGGGAAACATTCAAATTCTGTTACGCAACCGAGTTATCGCGGTAACCGATTCCAATCGGGCAGAAATTAAAATAAACAAGAATGATTGGAGCGAGTCGCTGGTTATCCGTGCCGACTATTTTAAAGAAGCACGGATTCACCTGTATCCCACCGGTTCCCGGCACACGTTTACGGTAGATCTGGAACCGTTGATTTACCTGGTGCAGGTAAAAGCCTCCCAGAGCATTCCTCGATCCCAACTGGAAGGGGTGCAGATTTTCGTTAACAATGAGATGGTGGCGGAAACCGACGAGGAAGGACTGGCATCTTTGCGAATTCCCCATCCGGGTAAAGTCCGGTTAACCTTTTACAAAGCGGGATTGTTTGATCGTCAGAGTCTTACCCTGAATTTTACCGACATGGACGTGACCTACTCAGCGGTGCTTAAGCCGCGTCAGCACACCCTGGTGGTGAAGGTGATAGATGATAGTGGCCAGCCCATTCGAAATGTGTGGGTGGAGCTGGTGGGTGGTCGGGCACAAAACAAAGGTAAAACAGATTTAAACGGTCGCGTGGTGTTTAAACAATTTAATCTAATTCCCGGCGAACCGTACAAACTAACCATCTCCGCCCTGAATTACACCAATACCAATTTCACGTTTAGTGAAGAGAACCTGGATAACGAGCAAAATCCCGTGGTTCTTACCGTAACCATGCGTTATCCCTGTGTTATCCTCACCGATGTTCCCCAGGCACATATTCAGATTCTGGATATTCATGACCGGGTGATTACCGAAGGGACTTCTCCGTTAAAATTAGAATTGCGCAAGGGTTTGTACACTATTGTAGCCAGCGATGGCAAGCGCACCAGAAAAGAAAAATTAAATATTGCCAATGCAACTTCTCCCATTCGCAAAACCATTATTTTAAAGGATAAGTTCGAATATGCGAAGAAATGGATTGAAAGCCATCCCCAACAGGTAGTGCCAGAAGATGTAATCAGTATTCTAAAAGAAATCAAGCCTACGGAGCCTAATTTTAAAAATTCCCGCATGTATCTGGCTAAAATTTTCATTGATCAGGAACGCTATCGCGAAGCGGTAAAATCGTACAACGAGATTTTCGAAGCCGATCGGCAGTCGCAGTACAATCCCCAACTGCTTTTTCTGGCGGCGCAGGCGCGCCTGTTGTTAAGTGAGAAACTGAAACCCGGTTCTTCCAACTACGAGGTAGTACTCCGGGAAGCACTGGAAAAATACGCCGATATTGCCCAGGCGTATCTTTCGAAACTCCCTGTGAACAAACGCAAAGAGGTGTACATGGAGACCAAATTCCTGCGGGGAGAAATTGCCCAGCGCCTGTTCTTCTATTACCAGGGAAAGAATAAGTATGATCTGGCGCGGCAATATCGGGGGATTGCTCTGGACCATCTGGTGGAGTTTGTGCACGATTACGAAGCCCTGGATGCGAACCACACTTTAAAAACCGAATTTAAACAGAACTACCACCGGGCCAAAGAACTCATCAACACCATAAAATCCTCGGGAGTGTATTGATGGCAGCACGCAGAGAAAAGTGGCTGGTGCGAATTCTGGTGTTTCTGGTGATTCTCTCTCTGGGAGGGTGCTCTAAATCCTCAAACTCGGGAAAGCTGGAAACCTTCTACTTTTTTCAGCAGTTTCGCCTGAAAAATTACAACGATGTATTGGGGGAAGTGCTTGAATCAGACTTCTATCAACTCCCGGAGAATCGGTTACTCCCCGCTCTTATCAGTGCCTATCGGCAAATGCGCATGCTCTCTGTGTACCAGCAACTGGCAGATACCATGGCAACCCAGTTAATCCGGGCTTATGATGAGTATCGGAAATTAATGGAAGGGAATTTTTATCTGTTTTACAAAGCGCTGCTCTATCTGGAGATTGGGGAGCGTTCCCGGGCGGTGGAGGCATTGCAGCAGTTCCTGGATAAATCGGGTGGGGATACCGCGTTTGGGCATCTGGCGCAAAAAACCATCGCACTCCTGACGGGTCATCTTCCGCTTGAAGCCTATTGGGCACAATTCTCCCGGCAATCCCGGCTGTTTCCCCTCACCCTGTCGGTGTGCATGGCGGATTCGCAGTTGTGGCGACAGGTGAAACAGATTCCCGCTATCCGGGAAACAGCTCCTCCCGTAGCAGAATTGTTACAGGGAATGGAGAAAGAAGATGGGTACCGCATCTGGGAAGCATTCCAGCAATTGCACATTTCCGAGCCTATTTATCAGGAAGAAATTTCGCGCTCCCGAGACGCCCGGGAAAAATTGTTCAAGCGTTTTTACAATCCCGCTCAATACCGCCTGATGTTTCAGGTGTATCGGCATCTGTTCCATGGGTTGGCTACAGAGTGGCTGCGCCGGGATTTAATCCAGCTCAGTGCTCAGGGGGATACCACCCGGGCAGACCGTCTTTTTTACCTGAATCTGGAGTTGGCGCGCAGTTACCAGCTGGGCCTGGCAGACGTGAGCCGCAATTTGTTCCAGATTTTGCCTGCCCTGGCGCGCACACCCTTTCAGCGCAAGCTGGTTCAGGTGTATCAGGAAGCTTTTTCTTACACTCAAGGGAAAAAAGAATTTGGCGACCCGCGCCTCCCGGAGCATTACCATCCGTTTATGCAGGCGTTGCTGGATGCCTGCCGAAGTAAAGAGCTCAGCAGCGTCGGTATCTTTTTCACCGAAAAAACACTGGAAGACATCCGCCGCCGTCTGGATCGCTTCGCCCGGGACGAGCCGGTGCAGGAGTACGCTTTGTGCTACACGGGATTAACCGATTTGCATTTGCACCGCTGGAAAGGTGCCATGATTTATTTGAATTATCCCGTCAAAAAGGGATTCGATATTCTGGAAAATGACCCGCTGATTCTCACCTATCTCATCTGGGCGCTCTGGAACGAAAAAAGCCAGATGAGCGAGTGCAACTGGATTTTAAGCGAATTGAACAGGGAATTCTCTTACACAGAAGCGCTGTATCGCTGGGCAAACGAGGTGATTGCTGCCCATCATTTTAAATAATATGGAGGAATGACGTCCTATGAAAATACTCGCATTTGTGGTGGTGCTTCTGGTACTCTTTACATCCGGATGGGGACAGAACTGGAACGAGGAGGGATTCGAGTTGCGGTACCTGGAGCAGAGTGTTCCCAAACGCATCGACCCCATCACCGTTCACGATATCACTTCGGTACGCATCACCGAGTTGTTGTTTGGAGCGCTGTACAGTACCGATCGTTCCATGGCACGAATTCCGGAGTTTGCCGATGGCGATCCCCGGTTGAGCAGTGATAGCAAATCGGCAACAGTGAAGTTGAAACCGGGAATTCAATTTTCCGACGGCACGCCCATTCGCGTTTCCGATATTATTTTCACCTGGAAGGCAGCGACTAATCCCAATTCTTACAGCCCCAACCGACAATCCTACAAAAATATTGCCAGCATTATGGCACTGGATTCCAGTACCATTCGTGTGGAATTTAAGCATCCGGTGTCTGACCCCAGAAAATATCTCATGTTTTTCATCATCCCCAAATCGGTCTTTCTTTCTCCGGAAATTGACGGCGATCTTACTTACTGCCGGGAACCGGTTCCCAGTTCCGGAGGGTATTACATTTTCGATAAAAAGGGCACCGGTCAGGAATTTCTTTTTAAGAGAAACACGCATTACAAGGGCAAAGCCAAGCCCACCATCGAGCGCATCCGCATGAATGTGCACACCGACATTTTGGGGCACGTGGATAACCTGCGAAACGGGCTGGCAGATTTAATTCCGTTTGTTCCCCCGGCTAAAGTGCCGGTGATTAAACAGGATTCCCGATTTAAAATCGAACTGTACGATGCCAACCAATTCGATTTTATCGCCTTCAATCTGGAGAATGAGTTCCTGAAATTTCAGGAAGTGCGGCAGGCCATTAACG
>JALWDQ010000273.1:0-1440 GCA_027039625.1 Calditrichia bacterium
TGCCGGTGATAAAAGACCTGGTGGTGGACATGAGCGATTTTTACAAGAAGTTCGAAGTGGTCAAACCGTACCTGATTGCCAAGACGCCACCGCCTTCGCAAGAACGACGCCAGAGCCCGGAGGACCGCAAGCTGATAGACGAATCCACCTGGTGTATTCTGTGCGGTTCCTGTACCACATCCTGTCCTTCCAACTGGAAAAATCCCAAGTTCCTGGGACCTGCCGCTTTGCTGAAGGCTTTCCGCTATACGTTCGATTCGCGGGACGAAGGGGCGCCGGAGCGATTGCGCGCCATCGATAATGCCGATGGTGTATGGCGTTGCCATACCATCTTCAACTGTGTGGAAGCGTGTCCCAAGGAAATCAACATCACCTGGCATATTTCGGAATTGAAAAAACGGCTGGTGAGCCGGGAATATTAAATTAAACCTTCGATCGATTATTTAACCCCGGCCCGTCTTCCAGATGGCGCCGGGGTTTTTGTTTTTTACTGCATAACACCTCGGGAGAAGCGTGTGATGAAATCCCAAATTCCAAATCACAAATCTCAGATGTTTAAAAAAACCGCAGCGTACGCAACGAACGCAAAAACTTCAAATAACAAATCACAAATAACAAAAAACAAATTCCAAAATCCAAATCCCAAAATATTAAAAACTGAAATATCCGAAGGTCCAAAGGACTCCTTCGTAGACTCATTTGGGAGATTCTATTGGGAGACGCAAAGGAAGCGCTAAAAGCGCAATTGTATTCAAGACAATTTTGTTTTTAAATAAAATTTTAGGCTTTACCCAGAATTATAAAAAACATAAAGAAGGCAAAACTATCCATTATGTTGTCTTAATTTTTTTCTTTGCGCACATTGCGAATTCTTAGCGAGCTTTGCGGTTTAAAAAATAACCGCAGCGTCCGCAACGAACGCAACGATCATATTGAAATTCCAACTAACAAATCCCAAAATACAAATGAGTTGGCAGGTTCTTTCCCAATTGAACTAAATCTATATTTTTAATTCGTGTTAATTCGTGTTATTCGTGGTTAATAACTGCTGCTTCGCAGCATAACGCCTCAGGAGAAGCGTGCTATAAATCGTCATTCAGCTTCAATTGAATGAGATTCTTCACCCTCGCCTGCGGCGGGGATTCAGAATGACAGCACCGCCACGGCATCCTGTCATTCTGAGGAGTCCTGCAACGCAGGACGACGAAGAATCTCCGTTAATTCGCATCTACCGAATGAGATTCTTCATCCCGCATCTGGCGGGATTCAGAATGACAGATAAAAATCGCATCCAGTGGGGTTTGGAATGACCGGACCGTTCCCTCTCCCAATCATTCTGAGCGCAGCGCCAGCGGAGCGAAGAATCTCTAAAGCAGTAAATTAGGATGCATTGAACTAGTGGATGAATAAAGCCTCCTAAGATGCAGAGGATGAAATTCC
>JALWDQ010000274.1:0-4478 GCA_027039625.1 Calditrichia bacterium
TGAATGACCATCCGGCAGTGCGTCTGGTGCAATATCCCGGGGAAGGGCATGGCAATCGCCGCCAGCCGGGCCGTATTGACGTGCTCTACCGTACCCTGCAGTGGTACGATTGGTATGTAAAGGAACTGCATCCTCTCTCGGGACCCATGCCGCCGGTGGATATTAGCGATAAGTACGGTCTGGATTTGCCGCAGGATTAAACGGTGGGAAGTCTGTTGAAGGCAAGGTTTTGCCACCCGGTTTAGCATTGATTCCTGACGCGTACACTCCTAAATTGGAATCAGGATTCAAAAAGGAGTCCGTAAGATGAGTGGGAATCAAGCTCTGCCGGAAACCATTCGTACCATTTTAAATCGCCGATCCTGTCGGGCGTTTTATCCGGAACCTCTTCCCGAAGCCCATGTGCAGGTGCTACTGGAAGCCGTTCGCTGGGCACCTTCGGCGGGTAATCGCCAGCCCTGGCATGTGTTTGTGGTGCTTAATAAGCAGGTTCGGGAAGAATTAGCCGATGCCGCGTATGGGCAGGAATTTTTAGCCCGGGCACCGGTGGTTTTTGTGATGTGTGCCATTCCTTTTCAATCGGCCAGTCGTTATGGGTTGCGGGGAGAGACTTTGTACGTTTACCAGGACACGGCTGCAGCCGTGCAAAATCTGCTTCTGGCGGCTACTGCACTGGGATACGGCTCTTGCTGGGTAGGTGCGTTCGACGAGCGGTGGGTCCGGGAAGTGCTGGAACTTCCCGCGGAATATCGTCCTGTGGCTTTGGTTCCGGTTGGCTTGCCCGCCGAAGAACCGGAACCTCCCGAAAGGCGCCCACTGAAAGAAATCGCCACGTTTATTGACTCATAGGAGGGATAACATGAGCGAATATTTTACTCCGGATTCCGATTTCTCTGAAGCACTTCGCAGGGCACGCTGGGTGTTCGCCATTCTGGTGCTTGCCTCTCTGGTGCTCCCACTTTACTACTACCCGCAATTGCCAGAAAAAACCGCCAGTCATTTTAATCTGTCCGGTAAGGCAGATGCCTGGGACAGCCGCACGGTGTTTGTGGCCACCCAGATGGGTATCACCGGGTTTCTGGCATTTGTTACCCTGGGAATATTGTGGCTCATTCGGCATACCCCGGCTCAATGGATAAACATCCCCCACAAAGAGTACTGGCTGGCTCCCGAGCGGAAGGAAGGAACTTACCGTCGTATCGAATTCTTTTTACTGTGGATTATGAATCTCACCTACCTTCTGCTGCTAACCATGTTTTACTTGATTATTTTGTTCAATTTGAAGCGGTTGGTGCTCTCTACCGGATATTTTCTCTTTCCCTTAGTGCTCTACTTTCTGGGAATGGGAATCATCCTTTATCGCATGATGCGCACCTTCCGCGTTCCACAGGGGGAATAGAGAGCAGGGGAAGTTGAGGCTTCCCGAAAAGAAAGTAAAATTTTAGAACACGAATTACGGTTGTGAAAAATGAATTGAGGTGAACCCTATTCTGGGAGTACATTTCCAAAATGAAAAATGGTGTGGTGCTTTCGAAAGGAATCTGGATAACCGGCTGGTTTTTGCTGCTGTTACTTTTCTCGCGCAACGGATGGGGATATCCCGACAGTCTCTATTCGGCTACGGATCAGGATGCCATCTGCGAGGTTACGGGAGAAGAGCTGCTCGGTTTCTCCGGCGATTTTTTTCCGCTCTCTCTGGCCGAACGTGCCCGGCAAAGTGCAGCATCCTGGCGGGGGATGCTTCCCGGCTTTCTGGATTATGAATTTGACGGAATTCCATTACGAAATTCCCTCTGGGGCTACTGGGATAATCAATTTCTGCCCTTCGAATATGCCCGAAAGCGCAGGGTGGAACCGGCGTTTCATCGTTACCGGATCCATCCCTTGCAATTACCCTTTCACAAAAAACCGGTAACCCGCATTGCCTACTCCCAGGATTTTGGCTTTGGCATGTCGTATTTTGATGCGGAGTTCCGGCTTCATTACACTCCAACCAATTTTATTCGCCTGGGAGGGGGTAATTACCTGCGCCGGGGACCTTACCCGGATTACACCGCGACCCAGGTGAATACCTATCGCGCGCAGTTTCACCACCGCTTTTCCGAAAGGTGGACAATGGATCTCTGGTATCTGGAACTGCGCCACCGCTACGATATTGTGCCCTGGCCCTACTTTACCGCGCTTCAGAAAGTTCATCGGGTAGGCAGATTGTTCTGGGCGCACATTCATCTGGTGCTTGCTCCCCACCATCGAATTACCATCACTCCCATTCTCCAACCGTGGTTCGATCAGTACTGGAAAGAGCGATATACCGAGCAGTTTAAAACCACCTTACTGTCCGGCGGTTTGCAGGGGCGGTACAGCGGGGAGTTTGGACGGCACCATGTGGGGTTATTCGCCCGGGTTTGGCAGGATCGCATCCGTTCCAGCTTGCATTTGCGCGAAGTTACTCGCCACCAGGCCGAAACCCACCTGCACTGGCAGTATGATGTTGGTGGCTGGAAATTTGCCGGGGAGGCGGGTCTCTTTTCTGTACAGGATGTGGGAAGCGCGTTTCTGGCAGCATTTCGTGGCAGCTATCGCTGGCGTTCGCTGCTAGAGGTGGCTGTGGAAGCGGGAGAAAAACCGCAGGCGCTCCCCCTGATGGCACAATATGCCCGGGGAGATTCTCTTCGTCCTTTGTCTTCTCCCCGGCTTCCCAGACGTCGCTCCCTGCAAGCTAGCCTGATCTTCCGCTGGAAATCTCTTCTGAAATTTTCCCTCACTCCTTTTTACCATCAGTACCTGAATGCTCCCTTTTTTCGCCAGGAGGGAAGCCGCTTCTATCAGAAAGATCAGGAAAACCTGGGGATAAGCAGTCGCGCCATCGTGCAGTTACCCATCCTGACCCTGGACAACCGCAGTACCTACACCTATTACAACCAATTTTCTCCCCTCTGGAATAATGTGGTGATGGTAAAAGTGCCGCTGGAACTGTTTAACCGGGCACTGAAGCTGGAAGGGTATGCTATTTACCATGCCGTTTACGGCTGGCGTCCGCTGGGCTATACTCCTTTATGGAACCAATTTTTTACCACCGGAAGTAGTGAGGAAACGTATCACTGGCTGGATTTTAAAATACTGGCACATGTAAAAAGCGCCACCCTGTTTTTCGTGTGGGCTAATACCCTCTCATGGGATTATGCGCTGGTGGATAATTATTGGGAGTTCTACCGTACATTTCGCCTGGGTGTTTACTGGACTTTGTTTAACTAAAAACCGGTTTTTCTGAATGTTGCGACTGTTTAAGTCAATCAACGAAAAAGGAATCTTGCTCTTTTCGATAAACAAAAAAACATCTGGGAACGCTATTTGGTGTTCCGAGGGAAGCTTGCAGAAATATTTCAAGAAATTAATTGCTGGTAAATTTTAGGGAAGGAATCGGTTGTGCGCTACGTGTATTATGCGATTGGAACGGGATTGGGTACGGGGTTTTCTCCGATTGCTCCGGGTACAGCAGGCAGCTTGTTGATGCTCCTCCTAATTTATGGACTGGGACCAATTTCTGCCGGAGTTCTGTTGGGAGTGCTGGTGGTATTGTTCTTTCTGGGGGTGTTTACCGGTACTTACATCGAGAAGGAACGGGGCGAAGATCCCCCCATTGTGGTGATAGACGAAATGGTGGGGATGGGAATCAGTTTGTGGATGGTGCCTTACGATTGGAGGTTGTATGCTGCTGCCTTTGTGCTTTTTCGGATATTTGATATCTACAAACCTCCTCCCATAGAAGCCTCCCAGCGGGTCTCCGCCGGTTGGGGCATTATGCTGGATGATGTGATTGCGGGAATTTATGCTCTAATACTGACCCATTTTATCAATTATTTTTTCTTTTAATCCGGGTGGTGCAAGGGCCTGCGGTTTAATCAAATGAACCTGAATTAGACGGTACGAAATGAAATAGGAAGATTCGGTGAAAAATTTTTATTGGAATTATTTGGGATTTACGCGTAGCGGGAGAGTCAATCAATAAAAAAGCCGGGTCAAAAGGCCCGGCTTAAGAGAGGGTGTAATTTACATTTTATGAGAACATTTCTTTCAAAGCTTTACCTGGTTTAAATACAGGCACTTTCCGTGCCGGGATCTGGATTTTCTCACCCGTGCGCGGATTGCGGGCTTCCCGCGGCGGACGTTCCACTACTTTAAAAGCTCCAAAACCCACCAGGTTTACTGCTCCCCCGTTTTTTAATTCTTCAGTAACAACACCCACGAAAGCTTCTACAAATTCGCTGGCTTCTTTTCGGGTTTTACCGGTTTTAGATGCCAGAGCATCAATTAGTTCTTTCTTGTTCATAATAGCCTCCTTTTAAATATAGAATTTTAATTCGTATCAATTTGATAAAATACATACAAAATGTCAAGAGGAAATTAAGAGAAATTTAAAATACCCAGAAATTCCCGATGCCCGGTTAAAAAAGTTGCAATAAAAAACCTCCTCAGGT
>JALWDQ010000275.1:0-4478 GCA_027039625.1 Calditrichia bacterium
GGGAGTCGCCCATTTCGCCTTCCAGTTCGGCACGGGGTACCAGAGCCGCTACCGAATCGATGACGATAACATCGATGGCGCCGCTGCGCACCAGGGTTTCCACAATTTCCAGCGCCTGCTCGCCGGTATCGGGCTGAGAAACCAGCAGATTTACCGTATCCACCCCCAGGCGTTTGGCGTAGGTGGGATCCAGGGCATGCTCGGCATCCACAAAGGCTGCCAGACCACCCATCTTCTGTGCTTCGGCAATGATATGAAGCGCCAGGGTGGTTTTTCCGGAAGACTCTGGTCCGTAAATTTCGATGATGCGCCCACGGGGGATTCCTCCAATACCCAGCGCGTAATCCAGCGAAATGGAACCAGTGGGAATAACATCCACTGTCACTTTGGCTCTATCGCCCAGGCGCATGATGGAACCTTTGCCAAACTGGCGCTCAATCTGGGTGAGGGCTAAATTGAGTGCTTTCTTCTTCTCTTCCTGTACATTTGCCATGATTATCCTCTATTTTTGTCCCACGAATAACACGAATGAACACGAATTATTATTTAAAAATAAACCTTTTTATGGTTTTTATCTTTTAATTTAATGTTCATGTTGTAATTAAAACTGTTCAAATATACACTATTATTAAAGATAAAGAAAAAGATTGTAAAACCCGCTTAAAATATACCATAATTTGTTAATTTTCTTCTAGCAAATTAGTTTCGTTTTCGAAAAGAAAATCCAATTGTTCCCCCGTTGGGTTTATCCTGACCGTTTTAGGAGGAACATATTTCTGGGGAGAATTGGGATCGTATACTGAACGTTCCATGGGACGAATGCGTAAAAGTCCTTTCTCAGCTAACGCAATTCGTTCTCGAGCGACAGTTACATAATCCGGAACAATCTCTGCACCAATGGCTTTGCGCTCGTGCATTAAGGCAGCGATGGCTGTAGAACCCACACCAATAAACGGATCGAACACCCAATCCCCTTTGTTGGTTAAGGCTAAGACTAACCGCTCAATCAATTCTATTGGGAATTGACAGGGGTGTATGGTTTTTTCTACGTGATTTGATTTTACGTTAGGAATCTCCCATACGTCGGAAGGATTTTTCCCTAAAGGGTGTCCCGAAAGCTGTCCTTTTTTAGGCCCTTTAAAATGCTTTTTCTGCGGGTATTTTTGAGGTACCCTTACCGCATCCAGGTTAAATGTGTAGTGATTGGTTTTTGTAAACCACAAAATAACTTCGTACCGTCCAGAAAATCGTTTAGATGCATGCAAACCGTGACCAAAATGCCAGACAATGCGATTCCGCAAATGTAAGCCTAATTTTTTAAATATTGGATAGAGTAAAATATCCAGTGGAATGATTTCTCCATTGTTTACATGATTTCCTACTTGCCAGCAGATGCTTCCATCATCGCGCAATACTCGAACACTTTCCCGAATAATTTCTTCCTGCTGCGCCACATATTCTTCCATATCCAGCTTTTCTTCGTAAGGTTTACCTATGTTGTACGGTGGAGATGTGACCACAAGCTTCACAAATTTATCCGGCATCTGCTGAAATAAATTCAATACATTCCCATTAAACAGAACGAAATCTGCCTGAGGATCAAATTCAGATGCTAATTTTATTTTGCCCATTTTCCTTTGTTGTTTTTTTAATTGGCCAATACTGTATATTTAAATTTTAATAAATAATTTCAGGAAACGAGTTCTTGCATAAAAAGCTCTTGATTTAGAACCATGTCCGGGTCCTTTTGTTCTGGGTTGAATGTAATAACCCATTTTACCTGATAAGTAATCAAATCCCTTTTCTCTGATTACTGCTCTAATTAAATCATAGTCGGCTTTAACAATATTATAGATTTCCCCTTCAAGATTAATCTCAACCACAGAGTGTACATAACTTGGATCATCAACGGTATCGCCTACAATCCTTGCAACAACAACTATTTTTCTTAGTTTTGCCAGTAAATGACTATCTTCGAATTCTTTTTGAAGAACATGTATTGGATCAATCATAGTTATTGCCATAGTTTCTTTAAATGTTAAAGTACCGTCTTTTTTAAATTTTAATGGGATGGATTTCAATTCCCAGGATCCAAAATTCGGAGACTGAGCTGAATTTAAAGGAATTTGTAAATATCTTTCAAAAACATGGCCTACCCAACCTTTGTTAATTTTACCATGTTTATATATGGTAACATTTAGTTCCTGGGCTAATTGGTGTAACTCTTTTCCTATTAATTCTCGTAATTTTTCGATTGCTTCTTTTCTTTCCATGATAATTTTCTTCAAGGTAATAAATTGTATTCTGTTTTAGACTCATGAACGCGTGTTGTATATAAAAAACTATCTTGTGATTTTAAAGAAAGTTCATCTTTTAATCGAGGTATCGTTAAATCGTCTAAATATTTTTTTTCTGAATCTATTCCAACAAATTTTCTATTATATCGAATTGCTACAACACCAGTTGTTCCGCTTCCACAGAAAGGATCTAGAATAATATCTCCTTCTTTGCTTGATGATAAGATAATTCTCTTTAATAATTCTTCAGGTTTTTGGGTAGGATGTTTACCATATTTTTTCTCTTTATTTTTGGGTGCACTAATTGCCCAAACACTTCTCATTTGTTTATTCGGTTTTTTAAGAAAATCATCATTCCATTGTCCATTTTTCATTATTTCGTAATTAAATGTGTGTTTTGCTTTTTTGTTTTTTTTTGCCCATATAAGCGTTTCGTGACTTGCTGTAAACATCCTGCACGATAAGTTAGGCGAGGCATTTGGTTTATACCAACAAATATCATTTATTATATGCCAACCCTGTTGTTGAAGAGCAAAACCACAGGCATAAATGGAATGATATGTCCCGGAGATCCATATTGTCCCGTCGGGTTTTAATACTCTTTTACAAGCTTCAATCCATTGATAATGGAATCTGTAATCTTCTTCAATTCCTTTGCTTCTATCCCATTCTCCCTTGTTTACACTAACTCGTTTTCCTGCATGACAGGTGAATCCATCGTTAGATAAATTGTAAGGTGGATCAGCAAAAATTAAATTAATACTTTTTTCGGGTAATCGATTTAATATTTCTATTGCATCTCCTAAATAAATTCTTATTCCAATTTCACTAAAATAGGCATTCATTTTTATTAAATTAATTTTGGCTGTATAAAATTTAATAAATTAACTTTGTAAAAAATATAAAAACTTATTTTAAATTTATTTTTTATTCTGCTAATTAATTTTACTTATTGATTATTTAATTTTCTTCTTAGAATAAATTCTTTCTGCACCGAATACACCGCCCCACCCGGTTTCAGTTCGCTGCGCATCACCTGCACCACCGGAACGGGAAATGGAAGATGTTTTATCGGCCAATCCCGGATGGCTTGCTGCAACGCCTCCTGGTGCTTCAGGAATTTAATACGCCCCAGCGTCAGGTGCGGGGAGAAGGAACGATCTTCCCGGGGAAAACCCTGCTCCGCCATAGCTTCTTCCACCCGGTGCTGGAGCTCCTGCAATTGGTGAAGATTTTCCCCCTGTAAACCAACCCACAACACCCGGGGACGCCGGAAGTTGGGAAAGGCGCCGATGATGCCGGTTTGAACCTCAAATTGCAACGGAGGTTGCCGAAACAGGGTTTCCATCCCCCGGAATACCCGCTCCAGCTCATCCGGTTTCAGATTGCCCAGAAACTTCAGGGTTAAATGGATGCTGGCCGGTTTTACCCATTTCACTTCCGGAGCCGCCTGCCGCAAGTGTTCAATAAGCTGTCCCAGATAGGTGATAACCGCTTCGGGTAAAGGAACGGCAATAAAAGTCCGGATGGTTTCCATGATTTCTCCCTTATTCATCCAGAGGTAAACCCAGAATGCCGCGGCGTACCATCTCCAGTGCGGCCTGGGCAGAACGTTGTTTGTTAATCAATCGGTCGTTTCCAAACTGGAATTTCCGGGCTACCACTAAATTGGCGGTAGCCAGCCCGACGAACATCAATCCCACCGGTTTGGTGGGGGTGGCTCCGGTGGGTCCGGCAATGCCCGTGGTGGAAACAGCAATGGTCGTCCCGAATGCTTCCCGCACGCCGGATGCCATCTCTCGTGCTACCACATCGCTTACGGCTCCGTATTGTTTCAGCGATGCTTCTTTCACCTTCAGAAATTGCATTTTCGCCTCGTTGCTGTAAGCTACTATGCCTCCCATAAAGTAGGCGGAACTCCCGGAGACATTGGTGATTTTATCCTGCACCAGCCCGCCGGTCAGGCTCTCGGCCACGGAGATGGTCCAGCCACGTTCCTTGAGCAAATCGCCCACCACAGCTTCCAGATTGCGCTGATCGGTGGTGTAAATGTAGTCCCCAATATGTTTTTGCAGCATCTGCTGGAATTCCTGGAAACGGGCTTCGTCTTTAATGTCTGAACCCTTGCGAATCACACGGATGTCCACGCCGGTGTAAGCGGGGAGGAAGGCAATCTCGTAA
>JALWDQ010000276.1:0-1439 GCA_027039625.1 Calditrichia bacterium
AAATCTTTTACTCGCTGGTAGCCCACGGCAAATACCAGACTTCCCCGGTAAGTGGGAATCGGGAAAGCAAATCCCAGCGAATTTAGCCGGGTGGCATTGTTGGTCACCTGAAAGGAATTGTTCTGGTAGGTCAAATCGTTGCGCAGTACCGTGTGGCTAATGCCCATCATCAGTTCCATTTTGCGCATCTGAGCCAGCCCGGCAGGATTCCAGTAAATGGCGGAATAATCATCTGCCACACCCTGATAGGCACCTCCCAGGCTTAACGCCCGGGCACCAAACCCCTGCATGTTTTCGGTAATGCGAACGGCATCCTCTGTTGTTTGACCAAAACCGAGATTGAGCAACAAAATGATGAGAAGAAATGGTGTGCTAAATAATGTGAATAATGGATGTTTCTGCATGGAGCAACCTTACTTTTTCTTGCGACGTTGAATTTTCCCTTTTGAGCTGGAATGGTGGGAAGAATTTCCGCTTCCGCGAATAGCTTTCCGCCCCGGTTTGGGAGCGCTTTGCCGTTGCACGGAATTGCCCTGTTGAGAATGGGTGCCGGAGTTGTTCTTCTGAGTGCTTCCCACGATGGTGCCCGGAGTGTATCCGCCGCTCACTACCGTTCCCGAGGGCAGGGACGGGGAGTTCCCCCCGGCACCGGGAAATCGTCGTCTGGCAGAAACGGTAGGCAAAGGCTGGTTACCGGAAGAATCTGCCACCATCCCTCCGTTCGTTCCCACAAAGAGCGGCCGGTACCACCAGGGAAATTCGTAGAAATAATTCCAGCGCTCATTCTGGGAAATGTAATCGACCCGCGGGAGCCGGTTGCGGGTAGCGACGGGAATGTTAAAATGCTCGGTGTTAGTATGGCAGCGGCTGCAATCGTCCGTGAAGTAAACGGCATGGCTGTATTGAGGATTATCTGGATCCTGAACACGGGGATGATTGATTACTGTGTAACAACTGCTGAACAGGAATACCAAACCAGCGATGAGGAAGAATGTACCTTTCATAAAATGTTACCCGTTTGCTTTAACGACGATGAACCGAGCGCGAGGAACTGCTTCGGCTGCTGCTTCGATGGGAAGAACTGGAACTCCGGCGTCCGCTGTGACTGCTGTGAGAAGAGGAACGGGAGCTACTCCGCGGGGTGTAGCTATGCGAATGGGAGCGTGTAGTATGAGGAGTTCCGCGATAGGCCGGTCGGTAGCGCCGACTGGTTCTGGAAGAAACCTGACCTCGCGACACCGCTTTGGGATTCTGCGCCTGAACGCTACGGGTACGCCGGATGTGCCGTTTCTGGGGTACGGCTTTCCGGGTAGTCAGGGTAGTGTGTTTTTCAGAAGAACGCACAATGCGCCGGGCATCCTTCCCCTGGGCACTGCTTCCTCCCGAAGCATCGGTAGCCTGGCTTACGCTGCCGCCACCCCGGCTAATCCAGCGGTTGT
>JALWDQ010000277.1:0-1439 GCA_027039625.1 Calditrichia bacterium
TGTAGTAAACGGGATCGAACTGGAATTTATCATACTCCACTTCCAGCAATAGGTTTCGTAACAGGCGGTACTCTAATGCGAACCGATGGTTGAGTCCCAGTTTAGGTTCGTCGTAAATGGCAACCAGTTGCCCGGAATAGGTCATGTACAGGTTGCGAATCAGGTATTTCCCCAGGGTAATCTGGGAGCTTTGCAACAGCAATAAAGCGGGGTTCAGATTGCTATTGAGCAAAGAGGTGTAATAATAGGGGGCTTCGATGGTATTGAAGCGGTTGTGCAATCCGAAATAGAGCAAATTTGTGGAGAAGTTGGATTGCAGGTGTACGTAATCCAGTCTGAGCTTACGTTCCAGCTTGCGTTCCAGGGGGCGCACCAGGGGGCGGAAAAGGTAATTCTCGGTGAGGGTGAGGCCAATCTCTTTCGCTTTTTTCCCCATATTTTCCACGGAATAGCCCAGGTAGGCCAGTACTTCCTTCTGGGTCTCGCCAATGGTGGGGTCGCTGGATTCCAGTTTAAAACGGAAGTCTTCCCAGCGCCCGCGGGACACTTCCTTTCCGGTTTCGGGGTCGATGGCATAAAGCACCAGATAAATGTCTCGCGGGAAGTTGGTGGAATCCCGAACCGTGGTCCAGGCCCGGCCATACACTTCCGGGTAAATTTCGAAGCCGTTGAAGATGGCACCGAAGCGATCCACCCGGAAATTCATGTCCAGATATTCCACCCGTCCCCGTGTGGATTCCACCTGCCCCAGGATGCGCAGGCTTTCGTCCTCCAGCCGACCGGTAAATTCCAGCCCGCGGGAAGCTTCGTCGATGTTCAGATCCAGGTACACATCATCCAGAAAAGCCGGAACATCGGCAAAGTAACGGTTACCCAGCCCCGATTCCACCAGCACGTCCCAATCGATATTCATCAAGAATTCCGTAACCACATCGTTCTCTTCTTCATCGCTCAGTTCAGTTTCCAGAAACGGGTAAGTTACCCGGCATTCGTACATGGTTACTTTCCCCCGCACATGGGGCAAATCCACGGGTCCCGCAAAATAGAATTTTTCTCCGCTCACCTTCCCCGAAACGGCAAAGTAGCCAATGTCGCCGGGCATCATCATCCCGGGAATGGAAAGCGGAATTCCCCGGGGATCAGTTTCCAGCACCAGTACGCCAAAATCCAGCCCCAATTCGTCGAAATACCAGGATTTCAGATTCACTCCAGTGGCAATCTCGCCGGCGCTCACGTTGTAAATCCGGGCATGGCGCTCCAGAAGTTTGCCTTCCAGCGTGTGAATATGAACAAATCGTTCCCCTTCGCGCAATTCGATGTCTGCTTTCAAATCGGTGAGTTTGGGCAGCACCGAGGTGAATTTCATGGTACCGTTGTAAATTTTCAGATGTCCTGCCCGGAGGTGCGGACTCTCCCGGGTGCCGGTAATGTGCATGTCC
>JALWDQ010000278.1:0-1437 GCA_027039625.1 Calditrichia bacterium
TAGTACATCACACCTACCTGGCTGAGTTTTCCGTCCGGGAGGAACTCTTTACGAGAGGACGGAAATTTCTCCAGGTCGCGGTGTACCGCTTTAATCAAGTTTACCTGGTATTCATCCAGAATGAATCCCTGCTCGGCCAGATCGATGGCAGGTTGCAGCACCTGCGCCCAGGGGAGTTTACCGAATTTCTGGTGGAAATGGTAGAATCCGCGTACGGTTCCCGGTACGCCTACCGCCAACCCTCCAATCACGCTTTTTTCCGGAATTGGGTTTCCCTGTGCATCCAGGTACATATCCGGTGTAGCGGCTCCCGGTGCTGTTTCCCGAAAATCCAGTGCGTACACCATTCCATCCTGCTGGCGGTAGAGTAAAAATCCTCCGCCCCCCAGATTTCCTGCTTCGGGATGAACCACTGCCAGCGCCATAGCCACGGCGGTAGCTGCATCGGCAGCGTTACCTCCCTGGCGCATCATTTCCACTCCCACCCGGGAAGCCAGATAATTAGCGCTTGCTACCCCGGCGTGGGGTACGGTAATAGATTTGGGAGGAAGCGGAGAGGCGCTGCTTCCACCATACACCCAAACCACAGCAGACCAGATTACCACCAGTAAAAAAAGCCATCTACCGGGAAGGCGTTTCCATTTCCCTCTATTTTGCAGTCGCAAATAGTATCTCCTCTATTATCGTTCATAGATTTTGAAGCCCAAAAATTAACAAAAATTTATGCTTAATGCATTGAATTAAATTTTTTAAGGAAGTGGGAAGCGCTCCTTTTCAGAAAAGCTCCTTCGCAGCATAACGCCACGGGAGAGGCGTGCTACAATGGTGCAAATTCCAAATTCCAAATTCCAAATCACAAACAAACTTTCAAATTCCAAATCCCAATTAACAAAAAACAAATTCCAAATCCCAAATGATTTAGCAGATTCTTTGCTAACCTAATTTTATCATCATTTTTCATTCGTGTTTATTCGTGGGCAAGTAATTTTTGGGTAAATACACATTTGGGGAATTCGTGGTTAACGATTCCGGGAATGCGAATGTACGTGGGAAGTCGTGTAATCCGGCTCCTGGTATGCAAGCTTCATCCTGTCAATCTGCTTCAATTGAAGGAGATTCTTCACCCCCGCCTGTGGCGGGGGTTCAGAATGACAGATAAAAACCGCATCCAGCGTGGTTTTGAATGACAGCACCGCCTCGCCTCCCTGTCATTCTGAGCGGAGCGAAGAATCTCTTCTGTATTGCATGAAATATTGCTTCTTCGTATCAAAATAATGCAATAAGAGATATTACTATATAGTTACATATCCAAAATTCCAAATAACAAATTCCAAATCACAAACAAACTTTTAAATTCCAAATCCCAATTAACAAAAAACAAATTCCAAATCTCAAATAACAAGCATCAAATTCCAAATTCCAAATTATTTAGCAGAT
>JALWDQ010000279.1:0-14063 GCA_027039625.1 Calditrichia bacterium
TCAACGGGATACTGCAATGATAAATAGTATTTTAAATCCTTTTTCATGTTAGTTTTTGGTTTTTGTGTCAAAAAAATATAATTATTTACCAGCTAAGAACATCTTGTTTCCGAATATTAAATATATTGCTGATATGGGGAAACATTTGCTCCGCTACACTCCACTCCGATTACACCGCAACCCCAAGGTTAAGGAGAGTGGAATTTACACAAAATTTTGAATAATTTAATTTTCTTTAAAATTTTAATTAAGAAAAATAAAGTAATCAAATCACCCTTTACAAATCTTTCCATGCTTCATCTTCCTCAGGCAACAACCAATCTTTAGCTAAACTTTTTTCGCTTAAAAATAGAGGTTCATTATTCTCGATTTTCAATTTCAAAAAATCAATAAAATCAATTACCTCTTTCCAATAAGATGAAGGTAATTGCTTTAATTTTTCCAGAATCATTTTTTCATATTCTATTTGTGTTTCCATCATCTTTCTCTTCTTTAATTTTTGATTTCATTATTTTTACAACAAATTTAGCATCTTCTAAAGTCGTCCGCCGGAATAAGTAGTAATTAATCTTTTTTATCCTTAAACCGTTTTAACACCATCAGGATGACAAAGCATCTAAATTTAAGATAAAATTAAATTAAAAAAATATCAAATCATCACCAAGAACATCGACTTATAGTTAGTCAGAAAAAGCACCTTATTTATTCAACTACCGATAATTGATTTAATTGATTACTGACCCGAGTATTTGATAATTGATTTTCCTTATCCCTGCTATAAAACAATAGAAACTGATATGCTTCCAAAACATAAAGCGAATCGTGGGCAGAAGAATAGGACGAGAGGTCAATCGTGGTGAATGGGTAAATAGCCAGAAAAGGCATTCCCCATAAAGTACTCATTGACCAGTTGCCCTTCTCAAGTTTTAGTCTGGCAAATAATGGATTTTCTCCACATTTTCCGTAATAAATCGTATCGGGAGTATTATTACTAACCCAAGCTGAACACCGATAAGACCTAAGTCACATATTATCAGCATATTATGGATTTTGTATTCCCACTACAATATTATATTTTGTCTATCTTTCGTCCCAATGGGCGAACGGGTATTTTCAATATTTTGGAAATTAAATAATGAAATTCCTCCGGTTCACTGGTCTGTCGGATGAAAATCTTTTCACCCTTATCATTTTTCATCTCTCTGATCCCTCGATACTGGGAAGAGAGTCGATTCCGAATGGTGAACCATCTTAAATACATCCCTGCCTGGTGCAGGTACTTCTGAATGCTGTTCAAAACGTGTTAAGAAAACGGAAAGCCCGTGTTATTTTCTGAATAAAAAATATTATCCTGTTGCGACCATCTGCGAATAAAAATAATTTTACCGACCTTTACGGGGATTTCCCCGGATGGGAAAAATTAAAAGCTCCCCGAAGGCACCATCGCAGCACCTGTCGTTTCCAGGGGTACTTCTACTTTATCCGGCAGGCGGTTTAAATATTCAGGGAATATCAAAATAAATCCATAAGCAAAAGGAGGAAGATGATGATAAAATCTATTTTGATGAATATAAAGAAACGGCTCTATCTCTATGTCGCCATTGTTTTTGCGCTGGCTTTGTGGACAGGACTGCACGTTGATATGCAGCAGGTAAACATTAAAGCCATCAGCCTGTTTGCCGTGTTTTTAATGCTTTATCCCATGCTCACCGGGATGGTGGTAGAAAAGGTGAAGAAAGCGGGTCGGAATTACAAACTCATTTCCCTGACCCTCTTTTTTGCCTTTTTTGTAGCCTCGGGAACGGCGTATGTGCTTTCGCGTACGGTGTTTGCCAACAATCCCGAATTGGCACTGGGAATTATTCTGGTGGGAGCGATCCCTTGCTCCAATATGCTGATTGGCTGGAGCGGAATTGCCGACGCCAGCGTGGAAGATGCCCTGGTGATTGCGGTGGTGGGACTCCTGCTCATTCCGGTGCTCTCTCCCCTCATTGTTAAATTAAGCGGTGGACCGCTTCTTCCCATCGATACGGGACAACTGGTATTCCACCTCCTGGTGTACATTCTGTTGCCGCTCATTCTGGGCTACTTCACCCGGCGGGAAATTATTCGCCGAAAGGGAATGCCCTATTTCATGGACATCAAAAAATACTTTCCGGGAGTGTCGGCTATCGGAATTTTAATCATTGTATTTTTCTCCGTAGCCAGAGTGGCGCCGCAGGTTGTGGGGCAACCGGTGGTTTTCCTGCAGGTGGCGGTAGGGCTGTTTCTTTACTACATCGTCCAAACCCTCCTTTCGGTGCTGGCGGGCAAACTCTTCAAACTGGATTATGCCCACGGGATGATTTTAATCCTGGGGGCGACCGCCAGTTCCCAGGCCATTTCTCTGGCACTGGCTGCCACCCTTTTTGGCAACCTTACCGTTTTTGCCCTCTCCTTTAAACCCATCTTACAGGTGTTGTACATCATGTTTTTAATTTATGGAATGGGTCCCCTGTTGCGGAACCTGCTGGGTGGTGAAATGAGTATGGCTCCCAAACGTACCCATTCCATGTAATTCTCTAATATCCATCTGTTGAAAAAACAACGGAGCAAAAGGCAGGGCTCGTGCTTTTGCCTTTTGCTCTAATTTATGGGAGGATGCCGTACGAAGTATGTTTTTTTAACCTGGCACTTTCCGTTTTCTTTCTCCTGAGGATTGGCAATTCCTTTGCGGAAAGAGCAAGTGATTAACCCATCTACATCCCCCACTTTCCTCTTATCTGCGAAAAATTTTTTTAACTTCCCTTTTTTGAAGGAGCTTAATAAAATTAACCTAAATCCAACAAGAGCAACCAATTTTCTTCTGGCTAATTAATAAATTTCCTGAATCTCCGCGTTGTTTCTTATCTCCGTTTAAATTTAAGATTTACAAGGCACGATTTTCTTTCTATCTTTTTAAGAGATGAAAAAATAAGCGTGATCATCCATGAAAAAATGGACTCCCATCATTTTAATCCTTTTTACCCTCTGGGGAGGATGCAGCCAGAGAAAAATTCAGGAGAAACCCGTTATGGCAGAGTCTATTCACAACCTTGATTTCTCTCAAGCACTTCAGCAAATCCAGAACGAAACGTATCGGAAATTTTTACTGAAATTTCGGGAACAATTTTCGGAGCAGGATAGAATTACCATCACAGAACATCCCGAATATTTTGAGGCTATTGTCTCTCATCCGGATACGAGAACGGAAGATGGCCAGATTTACACCGGTGGAGCCGAGCAGTATTTTATCAACAAAAAATCCGGTGAGGTTACCATGGGCTGGCACGAACATCCCATGATTATTGAGGAAATTCAAAAAAAACCGATTGACAAAGATGAATTGTAAAAATGATACTTTATCGAAAATTTCCTCATAAAAGACAAAACATTTGTTCTAACAAACCAATTCAGATAATCTCCTCCTATTCTTCTGGATTCTCACCATACTCCCTCTATACGCCACTACCTACTACGTGGATTATTCCACTGGGAACGATGCCAATCCCGGCAGCTCCATGACTGCTCCCTGGAAAACTATCGCCAGGATCAACAGTGCCGGTTTCTTACCCACGGGAATTTATCTGTATCGCTTCCAGACAGAATGGGGACTTTCCGCTCCCGGGAGAATGATCATCGTGAAATAGCCAGAGGATTCCTATTTCCCCAGGTTAGAAATGAATTCCGGGAAGATGTTCATTCGCACTTCAACCGGTACATTTTTCAGGAGAAATAAAAGTTCTCCTCACTTCAAAAGAATCACCTTTATGGTAGATACCGTACTGCCTGCTTTTAATTGAGCCAGGTACATTCCGGAGGCGAGCAGACGATTGTGATCATCCTTCCCATCCCAGTAAAAGTGATGTTTCCCCGGTGGCATTTTTTGCCGGATAACAGTGCGCATAATCTGCCCGGTGAGGGAGTAAATTGTGAGTTGAACCCGGGAGGGATGGGACAAGGAGAACGTAAATGTGGTACCCGCATTAAAGGGATTGGGATAAGCTCGAAATAGCTCCGGCGTTCGAGCCGTGACGGGGGATTTTATGTAAATGGGATTATAAACGTAAACAAAAACCCATTCTTTTCGGAATCCACCCATGCTATCCGTTACCGTATAGGTGAAATGCAAATATTCATTGGAATTTGTATTGGGAATAAACTCCAGCTGTTTGTGGTTCACAATCCGCACCGTACCGGGGAAATTCGGAGGAAGGGTAACCCATTGAATAAAGAGAGAATCTCCGTCGGGATCGAAATCGTTGGCCAGCACATCAAGAATTTCCGAAGGTGAAGTCATGGAAACATTGAAATCATCCGGAGCGGTCTGTGGCTGGTGATTATGAATGGTGGTATCCGCTTCCGTCTTAACCACAAAAACGTCATCCAACGAAGAACCGGCCAGAGCGTATTCGTTCCGGTTGCTTATGTCGATTGCTTTAAAATAGGTCTCGGCGCTGCTGCCGGGATGGGGAAAAGATGTTTCCCAAAGTAAATTCCCGGCGATATCGGATTTCACCAACCAGGCCAGAAAACTACCGGTGAACTTCTGGGTACACCCAACCTCTGCAAACTGATTATCTCCCGTAATGGCCACGCCATGCCCGCTATCATCTTCACCACCGGGGCCACCAAACGTTGCTACCGTATCCGGCCATACGGGATTTCCCAGAGCATCCACCAATAACAGAAACATATCCGCATAACCATTAAAAGTGCCCCAGGACCAGGTTTGTCCCGAAATAAGAAAATTACCGTCTGCGGTTATCTGAATATCGAACCCCTCTTCATCGTAAATACCGCCGTACACACGGTCCCAGAGCTTTTGCCCATTGGCATCCACTTTTAACAGATACACATCGTCCTGCTGGTATGGCTGCCCAATCTCTCCGCAAATTAAAAAACCTCCATCGGGCGTTTCCACGATTCCATATCCGCGCTCTCGTACACCAGGTGTTCCAATGATTGTCGTCCATTCCGGGTAAAATAAATCATCCAGTTTAATCAGGTAAATGTCCCAGTCATCCGAAAAATTCACCTGGTGATCTCCCACGATAATGTAGCCTCCATCGGAAGTGGGTTCGATATCATATCCGCTTTCGAACAATCCCGGTGTACCATAATTCCAGCTATTGTATTCTGCTCCTTCTCGATTGACCTCCACCACATACACATCGTTATCCCCACTGGCACTATAAGAACGGGTGAAACCCACCAATAAATATCCGTATCCCTGTAAAATGGGAGTCATTCCCCGGATTTCGTCCCAATCGCTTCCTCCGTAAAGCCTGCTCCACACCACATTTCCCAGAGAATCCAGTTTCATCAGGTAACCATCGGTGTTGGCACTGCCGGCGACTAAAACACTTCCGTCCTCCAAAAACATCACCCGGTAAGCATCATCAATCCCCTGCACATCAACAACTTTGCTCCAGGATGCAGCGGGACCGGCAGCCTGGGAAGCTGCGAAATTAATTAAGATGAACAAAATCAGGAAGGTAAGATGTTTCCACATAAGTTTTACCTTTGTTTTATGTTGAATAATGAACAGTTACCATTCCATTTATTTAGGCATCTCCGGGAAGTGGAACACGCATTTCGCATGAAGATGAGCCTATTAATCCTAAAACACTTTTCCAGAATAATTTTTTATAAGTAAGAAACTGGACGATATTAGAACACAGAAATTTTTGCCATCTCGGCTTAATACAATAGTTTGTAAAAAATATAAATTAATTGAAGGAAAAAAGCAAAAGAAAGCCCTGTATTTTTTCAGTAACATACCGTAAAATAATCAATCCTGTTTATCATTATTCAGATTTTTCGTGCCAGAATTTGAATGGTTGTTCATTTCCATTTTAAAATCCTTTTCTGTGGGAGCCATTTTGAAAAGCTATGGTGGAATTTAAAAGAACTTACCCGTTATTTTAAATTTTTTAATTTGAATTAGTAAATTAAATTTCTTATCTTATTAAAAACCAATAAGATAAGTAAGGTATTAACGATAAAAAAGCCACAATCTCAACTTTCTCTTTTAAATGGGGGATTGTTTCAGGGCAGGAAACGATCGAAAAATGATGTGTTGTTGAGCAAAATAAATGAAGTGGTGGACTGGTCCCGTCTGGAAAACCTGATAAAGGAGTCGAAGGTTTCCAGCAAAAATAAGAAGGGACGTCCCTCCATTCCGCCATTACAAATGATAAAAATTTTATTTTTACAATATTTGTACAATTTAAGTGACTCCCGGACAGAGGATGCGTTAATTGATTATTTGAGCTTCCGTCGGTTTGTAGGAATTCCCCTTGAAGATGAAATTCCGGATTTTACCACCATCTGGCGTTTTCGAGATCGTTTATCACGCCAGGGTCTGTATCAGCCTCTTATTAAAGAAATAATTATGATGCTTAATAAAGAGGGGATAGAACTTCGCCAGGGGAGATTGGTGAATGCCACAATGGTGGAAATTTCCCATCGTTCTACAAACACCAGCCAGGAGAAAAAACAGACTTCACCGGAATAAATTCGGTTAATTTCCCTGGGAGAAGAAGATCGTGCATTACAGATGAAAAATCCGATACCATATATTTCCACCTGAACGAGGCGAAAATTTTAGATTCCTGGAAAGTGCAACCCGGCATTATCCTGGATTATCATGAAAATAACCAGGTTGTTGGTGTGGAAATTTTACGGGTGAAGGAGCGTGTACCTTCGGCAAATTTAAAACAAATGCAATTTGAAATCGCCTGAAAAGGTTGCAATTAGCGATGGTTTTTTCGTTCACAGCCATTTTGAAGAAATCATTTTTCAGCTCATAATTAGAAAAACCCCTACCACCATGATCAGTGTCCAGAAAATGTTCTTGAAGGCGCCTTTTTCGTGGAAAAAGAGAGCGCCCAGTATGACGCTGACTACCACACCAGCGCGTTTAAAGGAAATAACGTAGCTTACCAGCAGGTATTTTAAAGCGGTAAACTGGAAAATAATGAGCAACCCGGAAAGGAGCCCAAAGAAAAAAAGCGGTGCCAGGTGATGGCGCACAATGGCGAAATGTTCCTGGGGTTTCCAGAGCAGGTAAGGGAGGTAGGCCAGGGAAAGAAGGGAGAAAATAGTAAAGGCGTAGAAGGTCTGCGAACTGCTCAACACGGCTACTTTCTCCACCGTGGCAGAAATGCTCCAAATAAAAGCTACGATCAGCATCAAGCGGGTTCCTTTGTAGGTCACCAAACTTTTCAGCGGTTCCAGCAAGTTGGACGATTTCAGGTGAATGCCGTAACCGCCGGTGATGATGAGTAGAATTCCCGCCACCCCGCGCCAGTCCGGTAATTCCCCGATAATGAGAAAACTCACCGGAATAAGAAATAGCGGAGTAAAGGCGGTGAATGGCATGGTCTGGGAAAGGGGAGCACTTTGCAGGGCACGAAAGTACAGGTTCCAGGCTACTACATTCACGGCAAAACTTACCCCGGTGGACCACAGAAAGTCGTGCCAGTGAACCGGGGGAAGTCCCTGAATCAACAGGAGTGCCCCGAGGTAAGGTAGGGTGAAGAAAAAGCTTCCCCAGGTGAGAATAGGAATGGGGATGCTACGCGTGAGAACTTTTCCGTACGTCCCCTGCAATCCGTAAAAAACACCCGTGAGAATGGCAAATAAATATCCCTGAAGCATGATCAGTTATCCGGAGTTAACTGACGAATAAGCCAGGCGGTATCGGCATCCACCTTTCCGCTAATTTTTCCCGGCAAATAGTGCCGCTGAAACGCTTCCACCACCGCTTCGGTTTTGGGGCCAAAATCTCCATCCAGGGTGATGAAATACCCGATTTTGCGCAATCGGGATTGCAGTTGCCGTACAAATCCTCCGGGGCGGGAGGTTTGGCCGCCATAAATGCCCCGCCGGTCGTTGTCACCCCGCTGCAGGGTAAACCCGCCGTACTCCCGATGCGGATACCTCCCTGGCGGCTGGTAAAATACTCCAATCCCGTTCTCCGCCAGCAGCTTCCAGTTAAAATGTTTTCCGGGGTCAATTTTCCGGTACGGGGCGATATCGCTGTGCCCCACTACCCGATGAGCGGGAATCCCGTATTTTTCAACAATACGCTTCCCCAGAAAAATAGCCGCTTCGTACTGCTCCGGGGTGTAAGGAATCCCTTTGTTCTCCCCTTCATTCACAATTTCGATACCAATGGAGAAAGCGTTGCACCCGGATTCCCCCTGCCAGTAGCTTTTACCGGCGTGCCAGGCTTTTTTCTCTTCGGCTACCATCTGTACAATCTGCCCGTCTTTACCAATGACGTAATGGGCGCTTGCCCGGGCATCTGGGTTGCGAAACCAGGTTACGGTAGCATCCAGCGTGGAAGAAACGGTGTAGTGAAACACCAGCATGTCGATGCGTGGTGAGGGGCGATTGCTGAAATTGGGCGAGGGAATCCATTTGATGGTGTGTTTGGGGGCGCGGGTAAGCGGAAAGCGGTACACTCCGGCGGGAAGCTCCGGTGCATCCCCGAAACGCCGGGTTTTGGCCGCTAAAATAGCTTCCCGTCGTGCACGAATGCTGGGCGGTACATCTTCCAGTTGCAAAAACTCTTCGAAAGAAGGAACCCGAACTTCTACGGTATCGCCATTTACTTCCCGAAATAATTCGCGGAAATGCATGATATTCCCCCCACGGTTTTCTGTACTGTCAGAAAAATAACCATCTCCGGCAAAAAAACAAACCTTTTCTGGAAAGCACCCACACCAGGCAGTGGTGCGATTTCCGCAAAAATGATTGATTGCTTACCCACATGGTGATTTCTATATTACGAAAAATTGTAACTAAATGAGGAAAGTTTCCGTAAGCAGAATGAGTGCAGAGAATAAGAAAGAAGACAGTCAACTTATTTCCCGGGCGTTACAGGGCGATCAGAAAGCGTACGAAGCACTGTTAAACAAATATCGCAATCTGGTGTACACAATCATGTATAAAATGGTACATAATCCGCAAGAAGCCGAAGACCTGACGCAGGAGGCATTCATTAAAGCGTTTCGCGCACTTTCCTCGTTTAGAGAAGAGTTTGCCTTTTCCACCTGGTTAATGAAGATTGCCACCAATAATTGCATCGATTTTTTACGGAAACGCAAATTGAAGACCCAGTCCATCCACGAACCGGTGAAGTACAAAGATGAGGAACTGGAACGCACCCTTCCCAACCAGGAGCCGACCCCGGAGAAAAATTTGCTGCGGGAAGAGCGCAAGCGCATCATCCAGGAAGCCATCCAGGAGCTTCCGGAGCGGTATCGCCACGTGATTTTACTGCGCCACATGGAGGAGAAATCCTACGACGAGATTGCGGATATTCTGGGGCTACCGCTGGGGACGGTTAAAGCGCAAATCTTCCGGGCAAGGGAGATGCTCAATCAAAAATTAAAAGAGAAAATTTTTTAATGATGAGAACCATTCTCTGGACATATCTTTTGCTTATTGGCCTGGTGTGGGGACTGCAAGCCGGAGAAGAGCCGGAACAGAACGTACTGAAGAAATATGTTCCCCTTACCGTAGAGAAAAACCTTTCGGTGTCTCTGGATTTTGGTAACGGATACATTCAGGTGGCTCGTGCGGATTCCGGGATGGTGTTCCAGGGGCGGTTTGTGTACGAAGAGGATAAACCGGGCATTCATTACGACATTTTCGATAAGACGGGAGAATTGCGTATTCGCTTTGGTGAGGGGAGCGAGAGGGACGATGAGGAAGAACGTCACAGCATTTCCTCTTTCAACGATCTTTACGAAAATGAAGTGAATCTGCGGCTTTCGCCCGAGATTCCCATCGAATTTAACGGGGAGCTGGGGGTGGTAAAGGGAAAACTGGATTTCAGCGGGCTTCCTCTGCGCACTCTCGATCTGGACATGGGAGTAAGCAAAGTGGATATTTTGTTCGAGGAACCCAATCCCATCACTCTGGAAGAATGTAATCTCCGCGGGGGCGTGGGGAAATTTGCGGTGCGGAAGCTGGGAAATGCCCATTTTCGGCATCTGGAGTTCGAAGGCGGGCTGGGTTCCTATGTGCTGGATCTTACCGGGGACATCCAGGGGAAGGTAACAGCCAACATTGAATTGGGATTGGGAAAGCTGGTGCTCATCCTCCCGCGCAAGGTGGGTACCCGCATTCAAATAGAAAAATCCTTCTTTTCCAGCTTTTCCATTGATGAATGCTACAAGAAGGGCGATTACTACTACAACGAAGCCTGGAACAATTCCCAGAATCAACTGGATGTGCACATTGAGACGGGCATGGGAAGGGTGCGCGTGGAGTGGAGCGAAGAATAGTCCTTTTCTGCCGCAAACCTCAATTTACAGACGATTCATCTTTTTCAGAGCACGGTATTTGATGGCGTACATCCGGAAATAATTTTTGATGCGGGCGTACTGTTTCCAGCGCTCGGCAAACTCCCGAAAAGTTTCCTCTCCAGTTAAACGGTGCATCAGTTCCAGTTGAATAATGTGCAAATGGTGGTATCCAATGGTAGCCGGATCCACCTCCGGATGAAAATCTGCCTGGCAGAGGGAATATTTACTCCAGAAGCCCATGTCAAATTCCGGCAGAATTCCCACCAGCGTTTTTACACCTTCGTCGAAAATTTTACGGGCATCTTCCTCTTCGGGATGGGTGCGCACGAAATCGTACACTCCGCAGAGCGAGAAAATCATTCCGTTTAGCACCAGCACCGGCACACTGGCTGGGTACTCTTCGTAAAATGGCCCGAAATCCGTGAACGTGGTTACCCCGCCCTCCTGCACGGAGAATCGGAATGGTTTAAGTGCCAGACGGGCCGCTTCCTCGTAGGGCTTCCAGCCGGTAAGCTGGTAAGCTCGCAGCAAAATGTTGATTGCCCGCGCCTGCGAAAAAGCCGATTTCCAGGGTTTGCGAATACGATAGGCCGGTTTGTCCACGTCCGTAAGCCAATAAGCCCCCAGTTTCTCGTCCTCTACCCGATTGCGATAGAACCAATCGGCAATTTTCAGAAAGCGGTTTTTATCGGCCTCGGATCTGGTTTTCAGAAAGGTGTGCCAGATGGCCAATCCGTACTGCCCAATGGAAATGGGGTAGTAAATGAGTTTTCGCTCTTCCACGTCGATGTAAGTGGGGATGATGGGAATGCCTTCCGAATCGAAATGGTACTGCTGGCTGTGACCGGAGCGCATCTGTTCTTCGGTCATCAAAAAATAATATTCCCCCAGGGTGGATGAATGGAGGTCCTCGGACAAATGGTAAATCTGCCGGTCTCGTGTGATGTCCTTCCAGAACTTGCGCAGCATGAAGGCTGCTTTTTGCACTTTACCCGGCATTTTCCCCTCGCAATTTTTGAGAGAATGTGCGCAGATCGGCTGCTACCAACCGGGTGGCTTCGGGGAATTGGTGGTACAATTGTCGGACTTCCCCGGCATCAATTCGGGAGGGATAGCGTTGGGGATATTCCCGGTAAAAATCCAGAAAAGGATGGAAGGTAGTCCGGGTTTCCGGGGAAAGGAAGAAAAGATTCTCAGGGTTGTTGGTATCGGCAGTGGGTGCTGTTATTCCTTCTGCTTCGGCATTTTCCTTAAGAAGAAACAACCGATTCACGAAATCGAAGAACAGGCTGGCCAGGCTGCGAATCTGATCCGGTGCCGTGAGAATGTCCTCGTAGCGGGTCATTTGTTCATATTCCACGTACAGTTGCCCAATAAAATCAATCTCCTGATCGATAATGTCCGCAAAATCCGTGTGTTTATCCATGCTCTTTGCCTTTCTCCACCCGGAAAATTCCCTGAATCGTAAAATACGGCTCAAATTTAAGCCAAAGCACCCGGAAAAACAATTTGATGCTAAAATCCGCCTGGTTTCCCGGGTTGCATAAACCGGGTTTATTGGCTATTTTCTCTGACAATGAAATGGGGTGTCTTGGAATTACATGAATAAGTTACCGGAAAATTCGCTGCCCGTATGTCTGGATATTCCCGATGAATTTCGTGCAGAAGCACGGTACGTTTTCTCCACTCTATTTCGCATGGCGGGATTGAGCTATCGGGAAGAGGAGGTTGAACGTGCGGTTTCCCGGGAGATTCCCTTGCTCGTTTACTATGGAATGAATCCCGATCGTCCGTTGTCTGCCCGGGCTTCGTTGCGCATTCAGGCTGCTTCCTATTATGATGAGGATGGAAGCGTTGCCCCTGCCATACTGGAATGGATGCAGCGAACCACCGACGGCGCACAAATTTCCGGTTTACCTGAACGGAGTTATTTTCTTTACCGGGGGAAGTTATTTGACGCGGGACAGGTGTGGTATCGGGAGAAAGATTCGCACCAGCCACTTATGGTGTACCATGATAATCAAATTTTTCTGGCGACGGATCTCGTAGCGTCCGCTTTTTACCTGCTTTCGCTGGAAGGGGAGCGGCAGAGCCGGGAACGAGATACCTACGGCCGCTTCCGCCCGGAATTTAGTCCCCTGGGGAGGGAAGTGTACCGGTTCCCTGCAGTGGATGCTTACGTTGCTCTGCTGGTGTCCTCTCTGCGATTTCTAGCCGAAAAGGTGGGGATTCGATTTCAGGAACGTCCCCGCTGGCCGCAGAATGCTCCGTTTGCTGTGGCACTCTCCCACGATGTGGATCGGTTGCAGAGCTGGACGTTTGCCAAAATAAAACGTGCCATCCGGAAAGGTAATTCCGCTTCTTCGCTGCCGAAACGGTTCATACAAACCGTACTTTCTGCTGCCCAAAAAACCAACTGGTCGGGGAATTTTGAATTTATTCTCGAACTGGAGAAACGATATGGGGCTCAATCCACATTCTTTTTTGTGGCAAGGAACCGCATGGAACGTGATCCGGCCTATTCCCTTGCGGGTAACCGCCTCCGTCGGGGAATTGGTGCCATTTTACAGGCGGGTTCAGCGGTTGGATTGCACGGCAGCTTTTTGTCGTACGATAGTCGGGAAATGTTGGTGGAAGAAAAAGACATTCTTGAACAGCATATTCGAAAACCGGTAACCGGGATTCGACAGCATTATTTGCGCTTCGATTCGGAAAAAACCTGGGAATATCAGCAGGCGGCTGGCTTTCGGTACGACACCACTCTGGGATTCGACAACATGCCCGGTTATCGGGCCGGAACCTCGCTGCCCTTCCATCCGTTCAATTGGGCGCAAAAACAACCGCTCCCACTGCTGGAAATTCCCCTCATTTTAATGGATACTGTTCTGTGGCTGGAAAATAATTTATATTTGGATGCCTGGCAGGCGCGCAAGGTGGTCGAGCAGTTCCTGACTCGGGCTAAAAACATGGGTGGTTTACTGGTTCTGAACTGGCACAACAATAACATTCACCCCCGGGATGTAACGGGATTTACGGATTTGTATGATTTCATTCTACGGTGGGTAACGGAACATCACGGCTGGCTCACATCGCCGGACAAGATATGGGAATGGTGGGAAAGCGAATATGTACAAAACGACTGAAAAAACAACATTTCGCTATATTAAAAATTCAGTAAAAAAATTGATTTACTCTTTTCACCTCTCCACCCGGGTACTCGATCAGGTTTTTTTTCGCGGAAAACTTCTTTGATGTATCCTCCTGTGTTTCTGGTGGGAGCACCTCGCTCGGGAACCACCCTGTTTTACCAGTTGCTCATTTCGGCGTTTAAAACCGCCTATTTCCCCAATATTTCCAATCGCTTTTACATGAGTCCGTTGACGGCTGCCCAATTAGGACGGTGGTTTTGTCCCTCGTATCGTAGCAGCTTCCGGAGCCGGTTTGGTTTTGAACGGGGGTGTATGGCTCCCAGCGAGGCAGGGAACATCTGGAATCGCTGGTTCCCGCACGAAGGGAAAGAGGGCTTTAATTACACTCCAACTGGTTATCTCTCCCAGAAAGATAAGCAGGCCATTTACCATTTGATTGCCGGGATAGAAGATATTTTCCAGGCGCCGTTTTTTACCAAAAATGTGAAAATGAGTGTTCGCATCCCCGCTCTGGCCGAAATTTTCCCCGAAGCACAGTTTTTATACATCCGCCGGGAGCCCTGGCATGCAG
>JALWDQ010000280.1:0-1436 GCA_027039625.1 Calditrichia bacterium
AATATTCCTGTGTTGTTGACTTAATGATGGAGTCATAGAGTCCGTAGAAAAAAACTAAATTCAGTAAGAAATAAAAATAATTCTACGTCCTTTACTGCCATAGTTTTACATAAATATGGGAAATTACAATATGCATGTTATTGATTAAATATTCTTCTGATTTCCATTTTTACACAGCCTCTTCGATTTGTGGGAATGGAATGTACAACACAACATTTATACGTCCCGAAGGGACAGAATGAAATTGGCTCCAACCATTATTTGCCGTTCCCCGACAACTCCGTATTCATAAACTATTCCAGGAAAACAAATTTTGGCAGGTGTGTCTCGTTAAATATCAGACCGTATAAAAAATCAGAGGCGGTTCCCCGGGAGAACCGCCTCCATCTATGTGAAGTAACCGGAAGAATTACCGTTTCAGATTGGTTACTTCGGCCAGCAGGTCGTCGCTGGTGGTAATGATCCGGGCGTTGGCCTGGAAGCCCCGCTGGGCAATAATCATTTTGGTGAATTCCTCGGCCAGATCCACGTTGCTCTGTTCCACCGCGCCGGAAACGATGGTGGCGTTAATTCCTTCGCCCGCCGTGCTAATGATGGGATCGCCCGAGTTCCCGCTGATGGCAAACAGGCTGTCTTTGGTGCGCATCAAACCACCGGGATTGTTAAAATTAGCCAGTGCTATCTGCCCCAGGATTTGCACCACTCCGTTGGTGTAAGCGCCGGAAATACGTCCCTGCTCATCAATCACGATGCGGTCCAGCGTACCCATGCTGTAACCATCCTGTTCCGTAAGCAGCACAGAAGAGTTGGTTCCAGCCAGTTGTGTGATACCATCGAATCCACCAATGGTACCCGCTTCCAGATCAATGCTCAGCGTTGTGCTGGCACCGTTACCGGGATTAATCTGCAGAGCCGAAGAACCATCGTCGAAACGAAATTCCTTCAAACTTCCGTCCTCGTTAAAATCCACATACCCGGTGTTGCCCCCCACAGCCTGAGCAGGTTCAGGTACCTGAACCTCCCATTTCCAGCGGTTTTTCTGGGTCACGTCTTTGGTGTAAATGATGGTGAGGTCGAACGCATTGCCCAGCGTATCGTACACGGTAATGGTGGCGGATTGCTGAGCGTCTTCCGCCTCCTGCAGTTCAGTGTAGTGGCCGGGTGTGCTATCGAAGATGTTGTTAAATACCGTGCGTTCGGTGCCACCGGCTCCCGCAGTATCGTCCGCCCGAATATCCAGGGCACTCAGTTCGTAAATCTTGCCGCCATCGGCATGGATTTTCAAACCGCCATCCGTGTCGATTTCCACACCATCTTCATTGGTAATTCCCAATGCCGTTTCAATTTGATTGGCAAAATCATTATACGTAGTGGTAGCAGCAATGGTGAAGCTGTAAGGAGTAATGGAATTACCACCCACCAGACCGTTGATGTTG
>JALWDQ010000281.1:0-4465 GCA_027039625.1 Calditrichia bacterium
TACGAATTCCGATAATACAATTTTAAAATAATAAAAGGAGCGTAAAATGGCAAAACGACGTATTGGCATATTAACCGGAGGTGGCGACTGTCCGGGACTGAATGCCGTAATTCGCGGGGTCACCAAAACGGCGGTCAATCGTTTTGGTATGGAAGTTATTGGATTTTACGATGGGTTTCAGGGATTAATTGAAAATCGCTTTACCTTTCTCACTTTCGAGAGTGTTTCTGGCATTTTAACGCAGGGAGGCACCATTCTGGGTACCAGCAACAAAGCCAACCCCTTCGAGCACATTGTTGTGGAAAATGGGAAAAAAGTGGTAAAAGATGTTTCGGATGAGTGCATGGAGCTGTACGACGATCTGGGATTGGATGCGTTGATTACCGTGGGTGGGGATGGTACCATGACCATTGCCGGAATGCTAGCAGAAAAAGGGGCTAATGTAGTGGGTGTTCCCAAAACCATCGATAAGGATTTGATGGAGACGGACACCACCTTTGGTTTTGACACGGCGCGGTCGGTAGCGACCGAAGCCATCGATCGTCTGCACACCACTGCCCAGAGCCATCATCGGGTGATGGTGGTGGAAGTGATGGGCCGCAATGCCGGCTGGCTGGCCCTGGAATCGGGTATTGCCGGAGGAGGCGACATTATTCTAATTCCCGAAATTCCCTACGATCTGGAACATGTCGTCAAAGTGGTGCGCCAGCGGAGCCGTTTCGGTAAACGATTTAGCATCGTGGTTATTTCCGAAGGGGCAATGCCGCAGGGAGGTCATCAGGTGGTGAAAAAAGTGGTGGAAGACAGCCCCGAAAAGATTCGGCTGGGAGGCATCGGCCAAGTACTGGCCAACCAGATAGAGGAAGCCACCGGAATCGAGTCCCGGGTAGCAATTTTAGGACACCTCCAGCGCGGCGGAACCCCCACTCCTCTGGACCGACTCCTGGCTACCCGATTTGCCGTAAAAGCGGTGGAACTGGTGGTGGAAAAGAAATTCAATCAAATGGTGGCAATTCAGGGTTCGGATATCGTCAGTGTTCCCATCGAAAAGGTGCAGGGGAAACAAAAGCTGGTACCACCGGATTCTCCGTTGATTCAGGTAGGCCTCTCGGTAGGTACCAGTTTTGGGGTGGATATGAGTTAACCTATTATTTACTCATTTTAGCTAAATCCCATGGGGGAAATACGCCTGAACGGTATTTTTACTCAGGAAAAGAGTTCTGCCCAAAAATGGTTCTCTGCCCATATTTATAGTTTACTTCCATCAGGTCCGGTTCCAATGGATTCCCGCCCGTACGCTCATCCTGTCCGTCCAAAGGAACCTGCGGAAAGGAATCCACGGTTGAGCGTGATGGGCGCACGGGTCGAATCCTTTTTCAATAGAGAATATTTGGTACGGGTAGGATGCTTTGAGGATGAATGTGGTTATTGAATAAAAATTCTTCGTCCCACCTGCGGTGGAGACTCAGAACGACACTGCCCCGAATCTCCAGTATCTCGACTTTTCTTCCCGGGCAAAGGAGCCTTTCTGCTTATCCAGAGGATTACCCAATTTTAATAAATATGACCGTGTGCATTCAATTGAACAATTTTTCTAATCTCCTTATCTGAATCTCTGAAATTTTCAGGAAAATAGGAAATGTCAGGTTTTATCCCGTTTAAGGATAGCTTTTCCGGTTTGATGAAACCTTCACAAAAAATTCCCGTACTGTTTCTACAACGCGACAACATTAAAAAATGGAGGACGATTATTGATGAACAGAAAAAAGTTACTATTCGTTCTTTTCGCTGTTATTATTCTACGCATTGCTATTTTAATCATCTGGAAGCAGGATCCGGTATTTTACCTCTCTCCCAGAAATTTTAACGGGCGCGGATTATTAACTCAACCATTTTTATTCGACCTTCTATTGGTATTAATCCCGATTCTTGCTTATTTCACAAAAAATATCTCGATTTTCCTGAAACCTTCCTTTGAGTGGAAAACGTTGGTGAAAGCATTATTTATTTTAGCGGCACCCATTATTACTGGTTTGCTGCTGTGGCAATATGCCCAGAATTGGTATTTCCACTGGCAGTTGGATTCGGTGGTATTTTTCCGCTATGTACTGTATTTGTTCACCTTTCTGGCAATCCAGTGGATGTGGGACGATCTAAAAACGACGACACGCTGGGTAAAAGGCATTATTCTAATTCTGATTTTGGGCACTCTGGCAATAACCCAGGATTTGTTTACCAGTGCGGATGTTATGGTTACTCTGGTGGGATTATTTTCCAGCGTGGGAATAGCCACAGCAATTTTATCCCTTGGGTTGCGGCGAGATTTTGTTAACAATCCAGCGGGTACGTTCTGGGCCGTCGCATTGGTGGGGCTCCCGATTCACTTCCTGATTATCAGTGTGCGTTCAGATAGTTATTTTACCGTTTTTCTGCCTGTTCTGGGATTTTGGCTTGCTGCGCTGGCAGTGCGTAAAGAAAAACGAGCATGGGTTCGTATCGTTCAATATGGTCTTGTACCGTTCCTTGCGCTTCTTTTGAGTGTACTGCCCCCATTGTTGTTACCTCCCAAAACCGTTCACACAATGATGGAACGGAAAGCGCAACAATCCTTGCAAGAGGTTCAGGTGGGGAATATTACCGTGCGGTATGGAGATAAGCGTGTGAAAAAAATGGCGATGCAATTAGCGCGGGTAATCGAAGCGGCCAATACCGTCAGCAAACAATATTTTGGAATATCGCCCGAAGTGAACGAACTGGTGATTTACGGTTTTGCACCGGGTGGCTTTCACGGTGAATTTCCCCATCGAATTGTTGGGAATTTTATAAGCGAGCAGTATGTTCGGAATTGTGAAGATAGCCTTTTCTTGAACAACCAACTGTCGCCTCATTTTCCCGATCCGGTCAATGCCATATTACATGAATATTCCCACCTGTTTGGAATGGTACCCTACTGGAACTGGATTATGGGACCGGAGGAAGAAGGATGGGCAACCTATGCGGCCACCGTTCTCTCGAAATTGATTGCCGAGCAGTTTGGTGACAAAATCTGGCGCCCGGCGTATCCTTTTGCGAAGCAAGCGGAAAAGATTACTCGGCTCAATCTCTCCGGAAAAGCGGTGGTCTGGTCCCACCCGTACGAATTTGGTGGCTTCCAGCTCTGGTACAAATTTGCCCGGGATATGGGTGAGAGAGAGGTTTTCCGCAACCGGTGGAAATTAACCCGTCGGGATTTACCGGGTATTACGTTTATCGAGAGCATCCCGGAAGCTGCGTTAAAACTGGCAAAGGGATTCGGTATCGAGAAATTTCGTCAGTACGGAGACCTCCCACCCGTAAAATACGAGGAAGTTTATTCCTCGGACGATTTGTTAATTCTGGCAAAAACTGCCGGAATTCCTGAAGAACGCATGTTACGGTATTATTCCTTAATGAGTAGAAAAACGCTTTACCCTGCGGTACGTTTACCGGAATAATATCGTAGTTTCCCATCTTCTGTACCATCGTTATTATATTAGAAAAAAACACCAGGGAGCATCTTGCTCCCTGTTTTTTTCTGGTGGGTAAAACTCAAATTCTTGACAACAGACTTGATTCGTAGATTTTCCTTCGCACCCAATCAAAAAGTCTGATTATTAGAAAAGATGAGAAAATATCTTTTTATTACACCGGGAAAGCAGTAAAATAGTAATCGGTTTTTAATCACGGTAGAGGATGGAACAATTAATTGTCCCCTCTCTTTAAAAGCAACATGGTAATATCGTCGTACTGGGGAACTCCCCGGGAAAATTCCTGAAGTTCCTGAATAAGCGTGCGGGCAATATTCTCCACCGGTTGTGTGTGGTGAGTTTGCAGAAAACGCAGCAGCCGTTCATCTCCAAACTCTTCGTCCCGGGCATTTAACGATTCATTCACACCATCGGTAAAACAAAATAAAAGATCGTTGGGGTCGAAATGCACTTCCCCCATTTCGTAAGGGAAATCCGGCATCATTCCCAGAATCAGGCCGCCTCGGGTGAGGGTTTCCACCTGTCCCCCGGCTCGCACCAAAAAAGGTGGATTGTGCCCGGCGTTTACATAGCGAAACCGATGGTTCCGCCAATTCAATATTCCCAGAAAAAAGGTAATGTATTTGTCCAGATCGGTGTTGTGGTAAATCAGGTTGTTGAGGCGCCCCACCAACTGCGGTAGAGGAATGCCGGTATCAATCAGTGTGCGCAACCCTGCCTGCAAATTGGCCATCAACAGGGCTGCCGGAACGCTTTTTCCCGAAACATCTCCAATGGCCAGGGCCACTTCATCTTCTGCTAAAGGGATGATATCAAAATAATCTCCGCCCACTTCACGGGAAGAAAGATTGGTGCCCCACACCTCGTAACCGGGGATTTCCGGAAGAGAACGGGGAAGGAGCATTGTTTGAATCTTTCGCGCTACCTGCAGTTCCTGCTCGATGCGCTGCTTTTCCAGC
>JALWDQ010000282.1:0-14054 GCA_027039625.1 Calditrichia bacterium
CATCATCCACATTGGGCTCGCCTTCAATTTCTTTGATGTTTTGCCAGAGGGAAGGCGAAACCTGCATTTCTTTGAAAATGGCCAGCGGCCACAGCTCCGGCCAGGTTTGGGGATCGTTGCTCAAGGCCGGTTTGGTGGAAGCGGGATTCATATAGCCGGGTACCGGTTCCCATCCCCAGGGGGTTCCGGTTACCGGGTCAAAATCGAACCACTCGCGATAAGCCGTTTCCATGGGATGAATGGTATCGCCACTGGCAGTAATCACTTCCGCACCCACAATCACACAAACACCGTCCAGGTAGGAATGCCCCGAGCCTTTGGGCCATTCGCCGGAGGGTTGATCCGGCCAGTGTGCCACTTCCCCCTGGTTGTAGTAAATGGTGCGCACCAGGTTACCGTCCATGATTCCCTTTTTCCGATAGAGAATATTTCCGTATGGCTCATCCCGAAATGCCTGGATGATTTCCGGAGCAAGCTGGGCAAAACCCACGGTAACCCCGAAAATCAGAAAAAGTATGGTAAATACTGCTCTTCTCTGCATTAGCAGCTACCTCCGCTGTAATTCTACAAATTCTTTATTCTGCCTGGTAAATTTTTGCGAATATCGCAAAACATATTGAAAATTCGAAGGTTCCATTTAGCAAAAACATTCATGAATAAGCACAATTTTCTTTTTTCAGAATCCGAAATTTAGTCCGATTCGGATTTGCCGCGGCGAACCGTACATCGCCGGATTGCGTACATATTCCTCAATGGTGTTCAAACCGTAAATGTCACCGGCAAATTTCACGTTGTAATCCACCCCGGCGCGCCCGCTGGAAGGATAGACGCCGTATTCATTCAAACGATCCAGCAGGTTATACACCAGCACAAAGGCAGAAATCCGCGTACCGAGAATCTGGAACGATTTTTCCGCCCGCAGGTCGAAGGTGTAGGTGTACGGTTTTCGCCGGTTATTGCGGAAGGTGATGTCCACCGGATTGAAGAAGCGATCCGCGGTATAGGGCATTCCCGAACCGAAGCGCCCAATCAAGCTCACCGTATAATTCCCCTCTGTTCCCACAGTAAGGGAAAAATTCAAGGTATGTCGCTGGTCCCAATCCAGTGGAATAAATTTCTTCTCCGGTTCCAGAGGTGGATCCGTCTGATTATCCATGAAAACAGTGAGCGGATCGGAAGCGTTTCCCTCGGCATACTGAAAGGTATAATCCACTGTGGCAGACCAGTGATTGGAGAAACGCTTTTCCACGCTCACGATAATTCCCCGCACATTGGCGTAATCCCGATTGGTGTAACGGGCGTATTTTTTGCCATCGTAGGTTTCCAGCAATTCGGTATCCACCAGATTGCGAATGTCGCTGTAATAAGCGGTGAATTCGATGGCCAGATTTGAAGTGATGGCCTGCTTAAGACCCACCTCGTATTTTACCGTACTCTCGGCTTTCAGGTTAGGATTTCCCACAATCACATCATAAGCGCCCTGCTCGCCGGTTTCGGAAATGATGGTAAAACTGGGTTTGCCGTCCGGGCGGGTGAAAATTCCCCGGTACAGATGCTCACGGTTGGGAATTTGAAAGAAATGCCCATAAGAACCGTGAATCACACCGTTAGCCGAAATGGGGAAAGCAATACCTAGCCGCGGGCTAATTTGATATTGCGTTTTGGCACGCTCTACCCCCGAAGGGAACAACGGGTTGTACTGGGGATTTTTCGGATCCGAGGGAATATCCGTATTGGGATCGAAATAGTCCAGTCGAACTCCCAGGTTCACAATAAAATCCTCGTATTCCATCTTATCCTGAATGTAAGCAGAAAACTCCCACGGCTTTTTGTTGTACTCTTCCCAACCCGGCGTGTACTTTTCCGGGTAAACGATGGTTGAGGAATCGGCTCCCGCCCGAAATGCCGTATAGAAGTTGTAAAGATCATCGGTTTTATACATGGCGCCGATGCCAATTTTGTGCATCCGGGTAATCTGGCTGGTCAAATCCCATTTTACCAGATCGGTGGTGGTCGTTCGGCGGTATCGCCCCGGATTGTTACCACCGGAGCGGAAAGTGTAGGAGGATTGCGGAAGCCCCTGCTCCGGAATTACGTAGCGGGGATCGTAAGGATCTTCAAACACGTACCCTTTGTATTCGCTGTAATTCCGCGAAATTTTGAATGTATGGAAAGTAGTTTTACTCAAAGTGTGATTCACGATGATGTTCTGATGCCAATTGGTACGATAGTGAGTCATGATTCCGTCCGGTGTCAAACGAAAATCGTGGTCGTAATAATGATTGATGTTATCATCCCACATTCCGGAATAGCTCACTTTGATGGTTGGGGAAATGTGATAGGTCAATTTTCCATGAATGGAATAGCGTTTGTAATCGTTCATGGGAACCCAGGCACTGTCGCCAGTAGGCTGGTAAGGATCGTTATCCCAGATGTTGTACACCCTTCTTCCGTAAATGTACCCATCATCCCGGAAATAGCGGCCGTTAATGAAATAAGTAATTTTTTTGAAAAAAGGAATGGGGCCGCTAAGGGTAAGCTGCAGATTTTCCGAACGTCCCCCCTCCCCGGGTTTCAGGTTGGGGAAAATCAAATCGTGGTTGGTGAAGTAGTTACCCACATATGCGGAAACATCCGCGGTAAACTTCTGCGAGCCCTCGCGCGTAACAATGTTCACCACACCGGACATGGCCTGGCCGTACTCGGCATTGAAGGTACCGCTGATAACTTCCAATTCCTGAATAGAAGAATTTTCCACTTCAATACCGGCAGAGTTATTGAAGGGATCGTTCACCGGGATCCCGTCAATCATGTAAGCCACCTCGCCCAGACGTCCGCCGCGGAAGTGTCCATCCACCACACCAGCCTGCAAATTCACCACTTCTTCGTAATGTTCTACCGGCATGGCTTTAATCTGGGCATGGGAGACACTTACCGAAGTGGAGGTGACGTCTTTCTGCACCATGGGTCTTTCTGCCACAACGGTGATTTCTTCTCCCAATTCCAGTGCCTGGGGTTGCAGTTTGAAGTCCAGACGGGTTGTCAGATCAATTTTTACCACCACGTTTGTGGCTTTCACTTCCTGATAATTCAGCATTTGCGCCACCACTGTGTACGTGCCGGGCGGAACGTTTATAATGAAGTAAAATCCGTCTGCATCGGTGGCAGCACCATAGGGATAACCTTCCAGAAAGACGTTCGCACCGATTAAAGGCTCACCGGTAGAAGCATCCAGCACCCGACCGGCAATTTTACCGGTTGTGCCCGCCACGGCCAGCGATGCGATTCCTGTTAACAAAACAATAGTGACAAGTACAAGAAGCGGGTTTCTATTCTCCGGCTTCAATGGTTATTCCTCCAGTTTATCAGATACTTCTCCATGCTAAAAGTGAAAGGGGCATAGGGTATAGGGACATAGGGGCATAGGGCATAGGGCATAGGGCATAGGGGTATAAGGTTATAAGGTAAATAGGGTATATAGGGTGTATAAGGTTTCATTTTTTTCTTTTTTCTTTTTTCTTCTTTCTTCTTTCTTCTTTCTTCTTTCTTCTTTTCTCTTTCCTATTTTCTCTCTTCTCTCCCCGGGGATTGCGCAGTCATTCCCCTGCTCTGGTGCCCCATCAAAATTGCTTCCCTACCCAACCTTTCGGGCAGAATGCCTTTTCATCTGCTCGCTGTTTCTCCGTTCTTCCAATTTCTTCTTACAAAATCATTCGATGGCCATTTCGCATTTTCCAAACCGGCTAACGCCGATTGATCCCGGATAAAACACCCGGTGCCGCATACCCTGAATTTCGTTCCATGGCACAGTTGTCCCGAAAACACCCAATTTTTCAATTCGTAAAAATTTAATATCTCCATTAATTTTTAAAGAAAGAGGAAGCGGTGTACGAAGCCACCGCTTCCCTCCTCCAATGTTTAGCGCATGAGAATCATTTTTCTTACACTATTGAAATCACCCGCCTTCAGACGGTAGAAGTAAATTCCGGAAGACAAGTCGTTAGCATCGAACTGAACGGTGTATTCTCCCGCGGGCTGTACGCGGTTCACCAGTGTTTTCACCTTCTGTCCCAGGGTGTTATACACTTCCAGCTTCACCGGCACTGAATTTGCCAGCGAGTACTTAATGGTGGTCATGGGATTGAAGGGATTGGGATAATTCTGCTTCAGGCTGAAGGTGTACGGCACGGGAGTTTGCGTATCGCCAATTCCCAGTGGATACATCCGGTTACCAATCCAGGTGTACACCCAGTACATGGGGGATTGCCAGGAGGTATCGTCATTGTAGGGGGAGAGAGTCAAAATTCCCTGGCGTACACCGCCACCATCCGCATCATTGATGGAGAAATCGATGGGAACACGATAACCTTCCACCGGTACGAACACATCGTCGCCGGAGACCGCAGCAATATCTGCCCACGCAATTTTTGCTTCAATTACATAACCGGTGGGGAATTTCTGCGCCCAGTGGTACCATTGCGAGGAATCGGAAAGCAGCACCGCTCCGCCCAGATTATCGATGATGAGCTGATTGTAATTAAAGCGGAAGTGATAATCGGGTTCCGAACCGCCCTCGTATCCCACATGGGGCATTCCGTGCCAGTTGTAGAGTCCCAGGAAGAGATCCGGGCTGTCCTGCTCCCAGCTATTTATGGCACTGTTATCGACGACATCATCCGTCACATCAAAGGCTACGTACAGATAATCGTTATCTGCCGCCAGGTAGGCCAGCACGGAAAGGTCGTTGTCATCTGTAATGGTGGTATTGGTTACAATGTGTGCTCCCTCGGAGGGGAACAAGCGAATGGGAGTAACACCAGACCACTCGCTTAAATTACCGTCACACACCAGATTTGTGGGCGGATTCAGCGAGATGGTCACTACACCCTTGGCGGTGTTGGTGGTGGGAGAACTGGTGACCGCGGGTGCGGAAACGTTTCCGGCAGAATCGGTTGCCGTAACCGCGTAATAATAGCTCAAAACAGAGTCCGCTACGGGACTAAACAGCAGGTGGTTCCAGGCCTGGGTACCATAATCCAGTTTCGGCCATGCTACCTCCACACCCGGAGCATTCACATCTGTAATGGGATTTTCGCTGTAATAAACCGTGTACTTGGACTTCGGTTCGTTAGGTGGATCCTGCCAGACGACAAGATTGTAGTAGTTGCCAGGTACTACCTGCAGCGCTGTCGGCGGATCCGGTGGGGTGGTATCCACGGCCCCTTTGCCGTATGCGGTTAAATAATCCAGCAAGATGGTTCCGTTGGTTACTGTTCCTTGAGTTCCGGCAGAAAATTCGATGACAAAGGCTTTAATCTTATCCAAATCTAACTGCTGATTTCCAGGAGAGCCAGCCCATCCGGGATTGGAAAATCCGGTTTCGTTGGGCGGGGTTCCGTAACCGTTATCCACTAACGGAATTAACAAACGGTTCCATCCGGAATCTGCATCCAGTACCGTATTGTTCTGGTAATACCAGACTTCCTGCACACCATCGCTATAATCGTACAATTCGACACGCAACACTACATTTCCGGGAATGGAGGATTTTACCTTATTGTTGTAATTTAACAACAGGTAGCGATTCTGACTCAGGTCGTCGAAGAAAGTATCCGATTCAAACACTACCAGTGAGTAACCACCCCAGGTTTCGGTGGCATCCACCGTCCAGTCCATCTTTAACGCTCCGGTACCTTCCACATAATTGGAATGTTCGTCGGTGAGTACCACACTGCCGGTTCCGGTAGAAGAAAATCCCAGGCTGGTGTCCTGCGCTGCACTGTCGAAATGTTGCAGCACAAACCAGCGATCCTCGTACAATTCCAGATGATCCCAGTTTACCACACCGCTGGCGATGGAATCCGGAAGCAAAGGAGAAGTCCATTCGATACTGTATCCCACAATCTTATCAAGATCCAGCTTTTGATTACCAGGCTGACCGCTCCAGCCGGGCAGCGAGAATCCCTGATCGTTTGGCGGAGACCCAACCGCATTGTCAATTTCTTTTAAGGGAATTAACAGCTCCGTCCATCCGGAAGGACTATCGTACACAGCGCTGGTTTCGAAATACCAGTCTTCCCAGTTGCCACTGGCCACGCTGCCATCGCTGGCTTCGTGCAATTTAAAACGCATGTGCACGGTATTCGGATCGGAACAGGGTACCTGGTTATTAAACATGATGCGCAGATATTTGTGCGTGGAAAAATCCAGATAATCTGCCGTATCGGGAATAATGTGCATCAGTTGTAAAAATCCGCCCCAGGATTCGGTGGTGTAAACCTGCCAATCGCACTTCAAAGAAGCAGAACCGCTGTAAGGATTCACAGGATCGTCACTCAAATTCATGTAAGGAATTCCGGTATCCAGTCCGGTTCCTATCAGGAAGAAGAAACTGTCCGCTGCTGCGGTATCAAATTCGTTCACCAGAATCTGCGCATTTCCGGTGAAAGTCCACAGCAGGAGGACAATAACCAGTAGATTGAAAAGATGCTTCATAAAGACCTCCTTAAGTTTATAGGACTTGAGGATTATTATAAGTGCAAAGTGCACTCTTTAATTGAATAGCTCTCTTACCACAAAACGAATTGGGTCATCTTTAATCAGGCGATCCGGATGTGGAATTTTTTCCAGAAAGAGGGCCGTATCCACTTTTACAGCATACTTTTCTCGCAGTTTTTGCTCCAACTCGATTTTTAACCGGGCGAATTTGTAATCCAGAATCAAATCCTGCACTTCTTCATCCGACCACTTCTTGTTAAACCTTGCTTGAATTTTCTTAAATTTCTCTTTCTTCCGAAATTCCTGAATTTCTTGAGGAGAAACCTGCAGTTTGTCTCGCTGGCGTTTTAGCCAGTATTTCGCCAGCAGTTCATCCCGCTGAATTCCGTATTCATACTGCACGCGGGGATGCCGATCCAGCCCTCTCTGATAAGCTACCTGTGCCAGATAATGGTTGCGTACCGCAACCCCGATGGCATCTTTTAATTCCTGCTGCATTTTTACCCTCGGTCGCAAACCAGAAGGCATGTTGGAGAGGTAACGCAGAAAATCTCTCACCGTAAAATGCCCGTCTTTAAATGTAATGAGCACCGAGTCCTGTAAATCTTTTAAAGAGATTTCCGTTTCCTGGATTTCACGATTGCTTACAAACACCGGTAGCGGTTGCTCGCTGTATTTGTTTTTCACCCGTCGCGAAAACTCGTGGGAAAGAGCATAAAATACGGGGGGATTGAGCTGCAGGTCTTTATCGCTCATCAGCGCTTTGATGTACCGATTGGCTACTTTTCCCGCTTTGCGATCGAACAACACTTTTCGGATTTTGCTTTTCTTTTCCGCGAAATCCAGCTCGGACATGAACTTTTCCACCACACCATTGACAAATTTCACTACCATCCATCCCTCGCGAATCCTGACCGGTGGAGCCAGCTCTCCCGGTTTCATATCGAAGACGAAAGCTTCCAGCGCCGGATCCATTTCGCCGAACTTAAGTAACCCGGTTGTTCCTTTACTATCATCCTCTCTCTCTAATTCCAGTTGGTCGAACGGAATGGATTTTAACTGCTGGTAATAATGCTGCGCTCGCTGGGAATCCGGAGTCAGCACATAGTGGAACATGACCTGTTTCTTTGAATTCTCGTAAGCCTTGCGGTATTCTTCTTCGGAAATCCGAATTTTATTCGCTACCTCCTGCCGGTACAATTCTTTAATCATTTCTTTTTCTTTCAGGAATTTCAGATAAGCGGCGATGGAACTGTCTCTGTCCAGCCCTTCTGCTTCAGCCTCCAGAGCATACAGCTCCCGGCTGATGAGAAAGTTTAATTGATTCTCATACGCTTCCCGTTCGGTTAAACCTTTTCCCCACTTAGGTTCCAGTTCAAAACTACGCCGGAGGAGCTTCCAGTCAATCTTTCGGTTCCCTACCTGCGCAATCAAATCCCGCTGGTTTTCCCCGGAGCTGCAATTCCAGATCAGAACGGGAAGAGCCAGAAGAAAAAGCGTAATGAGCATTTTTTTGAGTCCAATCATCATAATGCCAAAATACTTAATTTCTCAACAGACAATTCGAAGTTTTGATATTCAAAGTTTTTACAGAAATGCACCCCATAGCCCCAGTACCATCGCCATTAACAGGATTGAGAAAATTAGATTAATCCGATCTACCGAGCCCACTTCCAGAGTGCCTGTCATTCCGCTGTCGGGAAACCCAAGGGGAGCAGGTTTGCTTTCCCATTTCATTCCCCCGCTTGTGGTCGCAGGAGTTGTAGCAAAACTGACCCCAACCATCACCAGCGAAGATACCAGGAAAAGGAAAATGGCAAAGTGCAGGAAGTTCATGGTTGCAAATCCCTGAAGCAGTGGCAAATGCATCTGACCGGTTTTATACAGAATTTCCAGAATCAGGCGCAGAGCACCCAACACACCACCGGTCATCAGCGCCCAGATGGCGCCTTTGCCGTTGATGCGGCGCCAGAAGATACCCACAAATACCGCGGTAATAGGGGGACTGATATAGGCCTGTACACTTTGCAGATAAATGTAAATATGGGAAGTAATCAGCTTCGTCAGGGGAATCCACAGGATGGCGCTCATGACCATCACTGTGGTTGCCAGACGCCCCACCAGCACCAGCTTGCGTTCGCCAGCTTCTGGATGGAAGTAGCCGTAAAAATCCCGGGTAAAAATGGTAGCTGCACTATTGAAGGATGCCGCCAGAGAGGACATCAGGGCTGCCAGCAGTCCACCGATAATTAAACCTCTAATACCCAACGGCAGGAAGGAACTGCTCAAGAGCATGGTGTACGCTTCGTCTCCACGCACACCCGGGAATAATGCCGCGGCAATCAGTCCGGGAACTACCAGAATAAAAACCGGCAACAATTTTAAAAATCCTGCGAAAATAGTACCGCGCTGTGCTTGCTGTAAATTCCTGGCACTTAATACTCGCTGCACAATGTATTGATCGGTACACCAGTACCAGATGCCCAGAATGGGAGCGCCGAAGAGAATACCTGTCCAGGGGAAATCGGGATCGGATGCCGGTTTGAAGATGGAAAAATAATCCGCTGGTAATTGCGCCTGCAGTCCGGACAAGCCGCCAACTTCCCGTAGTCCCAGCAGTGTTAGAAGCAGGGCTCCGCCAATCAGAAAAAAGCTCTGAACCACCGAAGTGTAAATTACCGCTCGCAGCCCACCAACGATGGTGTAAATTCCGGTGAGCATCACCAGGACGATCCCGGATGTGTACATATCCCATCCCAGCAGGCTCCGGAATAAAAGTCCACCGGCAAACAGGGTAACGGAGACCTTGGTCAACAGGTAGGTAAAAATGGAGATGCTGGCCAGATACATTCGGCTGGAAGAATTAAAACGCTGTTCCAGAAATTCCGGTACGGTGAAGACACCGGCTTTCAGGTAGAGGGGAGCGAATATCCATCCCAGGAGAATAATGAAGAACACCGCCATCCATTCGAAGCTGCCCACGGCTATCCCCCGCGCAGCACCGGAACCGGCCAGACCGATGAAATGTTCACTGGAAATATTGGTGGTAAACAGTGCCACACCGATGGCAAACCACCCTACATTGCGTCCCGCCAGGAAGTATTCCGTGCTATCCTCTTTCCGCTTTCGGGAAACCAGTAAGCCGATTATCATCACCAGCGCCAGATAAAATGCAACGATTAAGACATCCAGAAAATGAAATTTTGCCAAACCGTTCACCCATATTTATTCAGGGGATTTATGGCAGATTCTGTGCCATAGGTCGAGAAATTCTCTTAATCGATTGTTTATCATAAGATTATAGCGTTTAACCCATTTTTGATTCATAGAGAAGAATTATCATTTTGATAATGACGCATTATCATTTTGATAATGGATGAAAAATTCTGATTTACAAGTGAATGAAGCATCCTGACTTCGTCTTGTGGGAGGCGTAAACATGAAACAGCGTGAGAAATGGTAAACAGAGTATGAATTTTAGAATTATGTTCTAATAGGTGGACGAAAGGAGAAGAAAAACGATCTCCTGTTAATAATCGATGTTGAACAAATTTTTCTCCGTTATCTCTATCCCGTTCCGGTTGCAGCGTTTCTCCAAAATTAAGGAAAGTAGAATTTACACAAAATTTTGTACTTGAATGTAAATGAGCCCATGAGAGAATCTATGCTTTGTAAAATATTTCAAATTTTGTATTAAGCAGTGATCAAAAAATTAGACTATTAAAATGCAAAAGAAATCCCCCGTTTTCCTCTTCGGAAAACCGGGGAGATTACCATAAAAATTTCTTTTATTAATAGTTGGAGTTATCAATCTCTGAGACTTTTATTTTACCAGAACTTCTGGATTTTGAGAAAAGTGTTTTTCTTTTCGAGCCGGGCGAAGGGCTTTTGAACCACGGACAGGCGAAGGCGACTTCCTGGAGAATCCCGGAACCTGCGTATATAAATCGTAATTAGGCAAATAAAACCGATTGTAGTCAATGGCATCAATAGCCCCATCCAGATTAAAATCCGCCGATTGATTATATACGAACGGTGAACCGTTTTGCGTTTTCCAGATATCTTCGTAATCCAACTCATCAACCCAACCATCGGAATTGGCATCCCCGGCAATCATCCCGTACCGCCCGTTACCCAGTGATATCATGGGATCATCACCTTCAGTATAGGCTTTGTCCTGGGAATCAGTAAAATCATAAAGAGAACTGTTATTTTCGCTCAATGTAACGCTGCTGGCACTCATCACCGCCAGATGGTTTCGATGCTCTACCACAATGTAATAATTACCAGGAGCTGCATCGGAGAATCGAACCTGACTAAACCCATCCACATCCACCACATGCCCATGGGTGGTAAGCAATGCAGCCCGGCGTATGGGATTCTGGGAAGGATCGGGCGATTCTCGAAGTTCCAGCAACACCCAGTCTACAATACTATCGGGGAAGCTGGTTACTGTTTCGGTGCCGACATAATTCCAGGGAGCGATATTAAATGGTTGAGAAGTGGGGATACGGTTCTGCTGAAGAAGCTCGGTGTGCATGCTATCTCCAGTTGTGTAATAGGCTCCCTGTAAAAATACTCGAATATTTGCCTGAGCTGCGGGCGAAAGCGAGCCATTGCTGGCGTAGATTTCTCCATTTTCTTTTTCCCCACTATTTCCGTGCCAGGCAGCAAAATCGTTTTGCACCACCGGTGCAAAATCATCGAAATTGTTATCCGTCAACTGGATGACACTGCCGCTGCGGTACATAAAAATCTCCCAGTCCGAACCATCGTAACCTTGCCACACCACCACGCCACTGGGTGATATCTGGGGATATTGATTATCCAGGTGATTATCGCTGAGGGTAGTTAAATTACTCCCATCCGCAAGAGCCCGGTAAATCTTCCAGCTAATCCCATCGTGTCCCATCCATACCACGTAACCGGCATCATTGATTTGCGGATACCAATCCTCATACGAACCGGTAGAAATCACCACCTCACCCCGATTTTTTGAGGTTGTGGACGGATCATAGGCATATACCTGAGCATCCGTGTAGCTATGCCAGCTATGCCACACCACTACTCCCTGATTATTGATGCGAGGAAATTCATCCACATAGTCGTTGCTGCAAATTTGCTGAATATTGCTTCCATCCTGCGAAGCGGTGTAAATTTCGAAATCGTTCCCGTCGTATCCCATCCAGGTAATGGTACCATTATCGTTAATATCTGGCCAGACGTCATCTCGGGGATATCCACTACCACCGTCATTATTGGTAATCTGTACCACATCACTTCCATCAAAATCCGCCGAATAAATCTCGTAATCCGATTCATCAAACGAATCCCACACAATGCGTCCGTTATTATTGATTTCCGGATGCCAATCGTTCTGGTCGTTATTCGTAATCTGGGTCAAATTGGTACCATCATCATTGGCGGTAAAAATTTCGTAATCCACCCCGTCGAAAGCCTGCCACACAATTTGCCCGGAATTGTTAATGCGGGGATATTCATCATCTATATTGTTAGATGTAATTTGCACAAAATTACTTCCATCGCGGTTGATGGCGTAAATTTCGTAGTCATTACCATCAAACCCGTGCCAAACGATACGACCGCTGCTGTTGATCTGGGGTCTCCAATTTCCCTGATTGGTACTGGTCAGAGCAGTGATACCATCACCCCAAACAGTGGTGGTGTAAGAACCCGGGGCGCGGGTGCTGCCACTTTCTTCATATTCATTAAAATCCGCCAGATAAGCCCACCAGTTGTTCAAGCGGTCCATTCCATACTCGGTGGTAATTCCAGCCACATGAGGCATGTGTTTAAACCACCATTTGTGGAAAGTTCGCATTCCACAACCCCATTCATTGCAATTAACCCATTTTTTACTACCGTTTAAATTGGGATAGTTGTACAGCCAATCGTCACAGGTACTTTTTACATAAGTAGTATTTGCATAATCGTAATTGCTCTGGCTATTGGGAGCGTAATGAACATTTCCGCAAGCCGCTCCGCCAGACCAATTTTTTTCGATTAAAGTGAACCGGTTCCAGGCATGGGTGGAATCATTCGTCCAGCTCCCATATACGTGTTTAAGAATCGATTCGGAGCGATGCCCGTAATCGTGCAGCATTTCCCCCACCCCGCGTTCATAATTAAATCCCATCAGCACAAAGATGCGGGATGAAGCCACCTCATGCATCTCCGGAGCATTACACCAGTATCCCCCTTTTCCGGCCATGCGGGACTCGTAATAACCGAAATACGGGCCACCAAATATCCAGTATTCCTGAATTTCTCCGAAATCTACCTTCCGGGCCAGGTCGTAATCCCGCACAATGGCATTATAATCCACCTCATCGGGATTATGCCAGATGTTATGAGCATGGGCATAAAGGTAAGAGCCGGAAGTATTCTCGTCCTCCCGGGTATAGCGAAAACCGTCTTCTTTTACCGGAAAATAATTAGCATGAACAGTACGCACCCGATCGTACACCAGCAAATTGTGGCTGGATTCTTCCATATCGGCTTCGTAGCCATCGCACAGAGTTTCGGGGTCGTTCCAGCCATAGATTTCGTGAATACGCTGATTACCTTCGGAAGGAATCTGAGGATCGAAATTAATCAATTCAATCCGTTGATAGATATCGTAAAGATCGGAATTAGGAGGTAAATCATTAATAACCAACCGGGCTCCTTTGGCCTGCCCTTCCCGTTCGTATGCGTACACCCGTCGGTGCTCTCCGTAATTGCCCGCATTGGTAATTAAAATTGCCAGAGAATTGCCCGCACTCCATCCTGCGCGTCCAATGATTTCTTTAATTACCGGCGCAATATCCGGTGTGCGTTTGGTCGTGTTCCAGGTCCACACATCACTGGAGGTGAGATCCCATTCCACATAATTCGTTGTGAGTGGCCGATCCGAAGGTTTACTGCTTTGGGAAAAAGTCTGGGCATCATCACTGGCTTCACCATAAATTCGCACGGTAATGTGATTCTGGTAGGTACCATCTACGGTGAATTCCAGATAAGCATTCACGATCTCGTCAGGGCTGGAATATGGGATGTTCTGGAAACGGAATCCCCCCACCATATCATTTCCATTCTGACACTGGCCAAAATAAATTTCGTTGAACCCAGTAGAATACCCGCACCCACCTGCTTCCCAGCCCGCATCGTCGCTTCCCTGGTGTAGATAACGAATTAACATCGATTGCGTCCATCCGGTGTGCACCAGAAGCAAACTCGCTAGCAGAAAAACCTTTGCCAGTAATCCGAAATAAAGTTGTCTCGCCATAAAATAAAATCCTCCTTATCGTTCACCCGGGAAATCAAAATTTATAGCTCACTTTTTTTCTTTTTTTAAAGAAATTAAAAATAGAAGCAACTATGCGGATAAAAGAGGCTTTTCGTAGAACAGTGCTTGTTACACTAGAAGTTATTTGGCTCAAGATAAAAATTAAAATTTAGTTTGTCAATAGTTTAAATATTTTATGAAAAGGCAATAAAATATAGGTTTTTCTAATCCTCAGGATGGGTTGGCTCGGACGCATAAAAAAAGAGTC
>JALWDQ010000283.1:0-1434 GCA_027039625.1 Calditrichia bacterium
CCCTTTATGGCCTTTCACAATTCCGTATACCACACTCAACCCTAAACCTGTCCCTTTGGTTTTTTTACTGGAGAAGAAAGGGTCAAAAATTCGGTCTAAATACTCAGGAGGGATGCCCATGCCGGTATCCCGAACTTCCAGGCACACATATTCGCCTTTTTCTAATTTGGGCGAGAGATAATGCGGAGCATGTTTTCTAACACGCACATTATAGCTCTTATAAATAATTTTTCCACCCTCAGGCATCGCATCCCGGGCATTTACCGAAAGATTCATCAAAATCTGCTCAATCTGGTTCCGGTCTGCTTTTACATTTTTCAGATTTTTGGCCAGTTGCTTTTCAATTTCAATTTTACGATCCAGCACCCGCCGAAACATTCGGGTAAAGTTTTCGATCACTTCATTGATATTCAGAATCTCCATATTTTCTCGGGTCTTCCCCCGGGAGAAGGCCAATATCTGGCTGGTAAGAGCTGCACCTTGCTCGGCAGCTTTTTCAATATTTTCCAATATATGGACCCATTGAGGATGGTCGCGCAGTTGCATCTTTAATAATTGGGCATTTGGCAAAATAATAGCCAGAATATTGTTGAAATCGTGGGCAATACCACCGGCAATTTTTCCAATACTCTCCAGCCGTTGTTCCTGTGCCAATTTTTTCTCCAGCTCCGTTTCCCGGGTAATATCCTTAAAAATGAAAATCGTCCCTTCCAGCTCTCCATCCGTTCCCAGTAAAGGCTGAGAAACAATTTCCACAATCCGGGTGGATTTGGTCTTGTTGCTTTGAAAATCCACCTGCATTACATGCTTTTCGGTGGATTGGTAGAGAGAATCGATAACCGGTAGGAGTCCGCATGATTCAAGAACTTCTACATCTTTGAAAAATCGTTCGCGCAGAGAAATTTCCGGATCATCTTCCAGAACATTTAAAAACTCCCGATTATGCCAGCGTACTTTTCCCTCCAGATCCAGTACCAACAATCCCACCGGAATCTGATGAAAAATGGAAATCACCTCTTCCTGAATCCGGATAAGCTGTTTGGTTCGCTCGCGGATTTTTTCTTCCAGCTCCGCATTATACTGGTTAAGGGTTTTATTTAATAATGTTTTTTGTTTGTAATAATAATTCAGTTTCAACACCATTTCATTAAACTTGCGAGCCAACTGCCCGAATTCCGCCTCATCGTTCACCTGAATCTGGTAATCAAAATTCCCGCGAATGACTTCCTCGGTACCACGCATCAACTCTTTGGCCGGGGACACAAAACTATGGCTCAACTTCTGCAATAAAATGAAACCAAATAAAAGTAATACCAGGCTAATCAGAGTGGAGGTATAACCGGCTTTGCGGAGTAATAACATAATTTCGCGGGGATTAAAAATCAGAACCGCATATCCCCAGGGCTTTTCATTGTATTCCATCCGAATAGGATA
>JALWDQ010000284.1:0-1433 GCA_027039625.1 Calditrichia bacterium
TCACACTAACTTTTCCGTGCCATGAACACCAGAGCCACTCGCAACATCCTTATTATTTTCCCCGCCGGGATTGGGGACGGAATTCTTGCGCTACCGGCTATCCTTGGTTTACGCCAGCAGTTCCCCGGGGCGCATCTGGAATTGTGGGGTTATCCCGAGCGCTGGGAATGGCTTCCCCCATACCCGTGGCTGAGCATTCGTTCGGTCGATGCCCTGCCCCTCCATCTGCTTTTCACTCCCCATCCCCAACTCCCCCGGGATTTTTCACAACGATTACTCCGCTTTGAACTGATCATTTCCTGGTTCGGTGATGAACAATTCCGGGAGAATTTGCATCGCCTTACCCGGGCGCACATTATTCACCAGCCGTTTGCGGCTCAGCACCTCACCACCCATGCCTCTCATTTTTTCGTACAGTCTCTGAGGGCAGGAAATATTTCTCTCCCTTTTCCCGAACCTACCTTTCAAATTCACTTCTCCGAAGAAGAAAATGAAAACCCGAAGAGCCATCCACCCGCACTCACCATTCACCCGGGCAGCGGGGGGAAGTCTAAATGCTGGCCGCTCCACCATTTTCTGAAGGTTGCCCAGGAAGCACAACACCGCTGGAAAATCAACATTCAATGGCTTCTGGGTCCGGCGGAAGAGGATATCCTGCCCGCACTTCGCCAACAGCTACCCGCCTCCTCCCACCAGATATTCACCAATCGCTCCCTCAAAGAAGTAGCCCGGGCAATTCGCCAGAGTCAGGCTTACCTGGGGAACGATTCCGGAATTTCCCATCTGGCCGGAGTGAGCGGGGTATCTACCATGGTCATTTTCACTGCCACCGATCCCCACATCTGGAAACCTTTGGGTTCCCGGGTACAGGTGTTCGACGGGAGAAACCATCCCGTACAGCCCGAACACATCCTTTCCTCCCTTCAATCCGTCTTTCAGCGCATTTCCCCACCTTCCTGAAACCTGAGCGTTGACATTACCCGGAAAAGATTCTAATTTTCCCCCGGGAAACGTCGATGGTAAAGTTGGGTTGAATCTTGTTCACAAAACGCAGGAAACAAATTCATCATGAAAAGTCTCTGGGCAAATATTTTTAAGAAGAACCATCAGGGTGAGGAAAGCATTATTTCCATTCTGAAAAAAATACCCATTTTTTCGGAGCTCACTCGCAAAGAGCTTGAATCCATCCAGCACATTCTCCACCAGCGCACCTACCGGAAAGGGGAAGTCATTTTCCGGCAGGGAGATGCCGGTGTGGGGATGTACATCATCGAGAAGGGGACGGTGCTGATTAAACTGGAACCGTACGGACAGATTGTAGCGGAATTGCACGATGGAGAATTTTTCGGGGAGCTGGCGCTGCTGGACGATTCTCCCCGCTCGGCCTCCGCCATTGCCGGAACGGATTGCAAAATGCTGGGATTCTTCCAGCC
>JALWDQ010000285.1:0-4459 GCA_027039625.1 Calditrichia bacterium
GGGACGAAGGTACGGCCATTCTGGTGGGAGATGCACTCATTGGAATGGCTTACCGCAATTTGTTACAAAGTCGCAGCAATCGCCTTTCCGAGCTGGTGGCTCATTTCAGCGAGGCGCTGGTGAAGGTGTGCGAAGGGCAGGCGCTGGATAAGGAATTTGAGCAACGCTCGGAAGTAACGGTGGAAGAGTACCTGGATATGATCTCCAAAAAAACGGCCTGGTTGTTTCGGCTCTCCTGTCAGTTAGGCGGAATCATTGGCAAAGCCGGGGAGGAGCAGCTTCGTGCTCTGGTGGATTTTGGTTTCTACATCGGGATGGGATTTCAGATTCAGGATGATTTACTGGATTTTGTGGCCGACCAGAGCAAGCTGGGGAAGGCAGTGGGCAGCGACTGGAAGCTGGATAAAAAGACCTATGTCACGTTAAAATATCAGGAAAAATTAAAAGAAGATCCAGCGCTGGCGCAGCGTTATCCGGCGAATGTGTGGGAATTTGCCTCTCTTGGGGAATTAAAAGAGGCGCTGTATGAACTGGGGATTGTGGAGGAAACCCGAAAAATGGCGGAGGAATATTTCACCTCGGCACTGAATGCCCTTCGGCAGATTCGCCCTTTAAATAGCGAAAATGTTCTTTACCAGATTGTTCGCTTTCTACAGCAGAGGCAGTATTGAAATAGATTGCCGGGAGAAATTTTTTGCGGGATAAAATTATTTAACCGCAGTAGGCGCAACAAAATCCCATGTAAAAAATTCCAAATAACAAATTCCAAATTCCAAATCACAAATTCCAATTTTTTCCAGACTTAATTTTATTTTTCATTCGTGTCAATTCGTGTGATTCGTGGGCAAGTAATTTGTGGGTAAATGCCCATTCGCATTATTCGTGGTTAAGTGCCAGACTTGCCCGGTAAGAATATTTCCCGGCAAATCTTTCAGTTAATCTTTATTGAAATACAACAAACAAACGTGCTTTACCGGTTTGTACCCGCTCATCCCGGGAAATAGAATTCAAAAGATTTTGGGCATCTCCAGAATTTTTATTTATATTAAGTTGTTTTTAAATTCCCAAGCAGGCTCCTCGAATTAGAGCCGAAATACCCGTTTCGCTGGACAATAAAAAACCTTCAATGTAAACAGACAGGACACGTCATGGGAAAGAAGAAAAAAATCAAACAGGAAAAGAAAGAACGAACCACAACCCGGAGTACGAAAGATTGGATCGAATATCTGGAACGTCCCCGCACCATAATTGGTTTTTTCATTTTACTTTTCATTCTGATTTCCATCCTGTACCAACCGCTGGTTTACCAAAACATGGAACCGGCTGGTGGGGACATTATCTCCGGCATCGGGAAAACCCACCAGATGAAGGAATGGGAAAAACGCACCGGTCATTATCCCCTGTGGAATCCGGCCATGTTTGCGGGAATGCCCATGTATCACCGATTTCACGCCAAAGTATGGTCGTTCGACACCCTGCTCAACGCACTGGATTTTTTAGGGGATTGGCGGTTGTGGTACTTTCTGGCCGGAGCACTGGGAATTTTTCTTCTCATTAAATTTCTGGGGCTCTCGGCTGCGGTGGGTTATCTGGCGGCACTGGGATATGTACTCATGCCGCATTTTCAGGCATTGATTATCGTAGGGCACTTTGCCAAATTCCGCGCCCTGATGTGGATGCCCTGGGTATTGCTCACCGCCCTGATGCTCATCCGGAAACCGCGTGCACTGAACATGCTGCTGTTTGCTCTGGCACTGGCCATGCAGTTCCGTACCCAGCACTACCAGATTATGTTTTACACCCTGCTGCTGGTGCTGTTTGTAGCGGTACCTCTTCTGTATCGCCAGATTAAAAACGGTGAATGGGGCGCCTTCGGCCGAACTTTAATTTTCGGGGTACTGGCTCTGGTGCTTATGCTGCTTTATTCTGCCCAGAATTTGCTATCCATCAAAGAATACACCCCCTACTCCACCCGCGGTGGTCATGCCATTTCGTTAAAAACCCAACAACAGGATCAGAAACAAAGTAAAGGGGTGGGATTCGATTACGCCACCAACTGGTCGTACTCGGTTTCCGAATGGTGGAACCTGATTATCCCGAAATTCCATGGCGGCACTTCCAGCGAACGCTACACCGGAAATGCCGTTCCTCAATTTAAGAATCGAGAACTGCCCACCTATTGGGGCAGCATGCCCTTTACTCAATCCTACGAGTATCTGGGGATACTCATTGCCTTCCTTGCTCTGGTAGGTGTGTTTTTCCGCTGGAAGGATCCCGTGGTCAAAAGCCTCACTTTCCTTACCATTCTGGCATTGCTAATGTCCCTGGGTAAACATTTTGCCGGGTTGTACAAACTGTTCTTTTATTACGTCCCCTATTTCGACAAATTCCGTGTGCCCATGATGATTCTGACGCTGGTGATGTTTAATACGATGATTCTGGCTGCCTACGGTGCTTCCTTTTTACTAGAGGCGGATTGGAATCGTAAGGAAGTTCGCACCCGATTTTTCACCCTGGCAGGAATTTTTGGCTTTCTATTGCTCCTTCCTCTAATTTTCGGATCCTCGTTTACCCTTTCTCAGCCGGGTGAAGCCCAGCGTTACGGCCAGCAAGTGTTAACCATGCTCAAAAAGGTGCGTCTGGATATGTTACGCACCTCCACCCTCACCACCCTCTTTTTCTTTATTGTGGGAATTGCCAGTATTCTGGCATACCAGAAAAAATGGATTAACAGAGGCGCCATGATGGTTGCTTTTCTGTTGGTGGTTACTTTTGATTTGTTTTTACTGGATTCTCATTACGTAAAGGGGAAATTCATCGATCCAGAACTGGCCAAACAACAGCATTATCGTCCCACAGCCATCGATAAGGAATTGCTGAAAGACAATTCCCTGTATCGGGTGTTTCCCATGGGACAACTGTTTCAGGATACCCACTGGAGTTACTACTACCAATCCATTGGCGGCTACTCCCCCGCTAAAATGCAAACCATTCAGGAACTGGTGGATAATTGCCTGTACCAATCGCTGGGGGATGGGCTGCCCATTAACTGGAATGTAGTGAACATGTTGAATGTGAAATACCTGATTGCCCAACAACCCATCCAATCTCCGCATTTGCAGCCCGTAGCCAGCGACTCCCGCAAGAAGCTGTACGCCTATCGGAATCTGCAGGCCTTACCCCGTGCCTTTTTTGTGAAAAATTTTCAGGTAATTGCCGATGGCGTGAAGCGGCTGCAAATGCTCAACAACAGCGATTTTAATCCTGCAGAAACCGCCATTCTGGAGCAGGAGCCTGCCGTGCGACCGGAAACGCCGGACACCACCTCGGTAACCATCACCACCTGGGAGCCGGAAAAAATCGAGATGAAAACCTTCTCGAACCGGCCGGCACTGCTGGTACTTTCGGAGTCTTTTTATCCTCCCGGCTGGTACGCCATGCTGGACGGAAAAGAAAAGCTCCCCATCTACAAAACCGACCATCACCTGCGAAGTGTGGTGGTTCCCTCCGGAAATCATGAAATTGGATTTTACTTCCATCCCGGTTCGTACTATGCAGGTCTGGAAATCTCCCTGCTCAGTTTAATTGCCACCTATTTTGCCCTGTTTATTATGCTGTATCAGGATGCATATCGCTGGTTTGTTCGACTGGTGAGTAAGAAAAAGGTGTCTGCTTCATGAAAGGGGTGCTGGTCATCAGCTATTATTGGCCGCCCTCGGGAGGACCGGGTGCTCAACGGGTAGTTAAATTTGTGCGTTACCTGCCCTGGTTTGGCTGGGAACCCATTGTACTCACCGTTGAGAAAGGGGAATTCCCGTACCACGATCCCTCTCTGGCCGAAGATGTACCCGAAGATTTACCGGTATTCCGTGCCCGTAGTGTGGATCCTTTCGCTATTTACAAAAAGTTCACCGGTCGTTCCAAGGCGGAGGGCATTCCCGTGGGTTTGCTGACGCATCGGCCCCGCAGTTTTAAGGAACGACTCGCCACGGCAGTGCGCTCCAATGTGTTCATTCCCGACGCCCGTATCGGTTGGGTGCCCTTTGCCCGGCGCAAAGCGATGCAAATTATTCGGAGATATCCCATCGATCTGGTGTTCGTGTCCTCACCTCCCCATTCTTCTCAGCTTATCGGCACCTATATTAAAAAGAAAGTGGGAATTCCCTATGTTGCCGATTTACGCGATCCCTGGACGGACATTCGTTACTACCAGTTTGTGCAGCGCAGCCACCTTACCCGGAAGTTAGATGCCCGCCTGGAACGCAAGGTGCTGGAAACTGCCGATGCCATAACCACCGTGAGCCGGGACCTGGTACGGTTATTCAATAGCAAAACCAGCCGGGATATTACGGCAAAATCTTATGTTCTGCCCAATGGGTACGACGAGCTGGATTTTCTGGGACTGACCTACCAGCGTTCTACTCGCTTCACCATTCTGCACACGGGAAATATGCAGGAG
>JALWDQ010000286.1:0-4458 GCA_027039625.1 Calditrichia bacterium
CTGCAATCCCTTACCGCAAGCGATATGCCCCGGGTGCAGCGATGGGTGGGGGAACTTCTGTTTACCTTTAAACATTCCCGGTGGCGGGAGAAAATTTACCAGGCGCAAAGGGTAAACCGCTGGTTCCAATTGTACCTGCAACTCATTCATGTGGGTAAATTTAATACCGGTGCTTTGCTCCGCACTTGGAGTCAGCATTATTCCGAAGACGTAGCGTTTCAATACACGATTGCAGAGCGGAGCTTTCATTTAAGCTGGGAGGAACTATGGGAACGCATTTTACGCATCGGTGAGGCCATCCGTCTTTACAGCACACAGGAGGGCATTCTTCCCCGGGTGGCTATCCTTTCCGAAAACCGCATCGAAGGGGTTCTCACCGACCTGGCCTGCCTTACTTTTGGGTTCGTGAATGTTATGATCCCGGCTAATTCTGCTCCGGATAACATAGCCTTTATTCTGGAAGATGCGGAGGCAAACATTCTGTTTGTATCAAACGAAAATCTACTGCACAATCTTTTCCCCCACATCTCTCACCTGAAACATCTGCGGAAGATCATTCTTTTCGATCGTCCTGGTGCAGAAGGAGACCCCAGGGTAAACTTCCTGGGTAATTTTATTCAGGAAGCACCTTTACCCGAAGAAGCGGCTCTGGACGAAATGCTTAGCGCCATATCTCCCGAAGATCTGGCTACCATCATGTACACTTCCGGTACTACCGGTAAATCCAAAGGCATCATGTTCTCGCACCAGAATATTGTGAGCAAACGGTTTGCCCGGGCGCTGGCCTGGCCCAGTGTGGGGGAACAGGATATGTTCATCTCTTACCTGCCTCTTTACCACACGTTTGGGCGCTGGTTAGAGATGATGGGTAGCCTGTTCTGGGGCGCCGTTTATCTGTTTGCCCGCTCCCCCAGCACCAACAGTTTAATGCACGAAATGCAGGTACATCACCCTTCCATTTTTATTAGCATCCCGCAAAAATGGCAACAAATTTACGAATTTGTAGGTACGCAGGTGGATCTGGATCGCGCCAGCGACGAGGAAGTGCGCACCACCCTGCACTATTACACCGGCGGGCACCTGCGGATGGGATTAAGCGCTGCGGGGTATCTTGACCCGGACATCTTCAAATTCTTCCAGCGCAACGGAGTGGAATTGATGAGCGGCTTCGGAATGACCGAAGCCACCGGCGGTATTACCATGACTCCCTGGGGACGTTACAAAGAAAACTCCCTGGGCACCGCACTACCGGGTATTGAACTGAAGCTGGCGCCGGACGGCGAGTTGCTCATTCGCGGGCCTTATGTGATGATGGGTTACTGGAAGAGCCCGGAACCCTCCTTCGACGAAGACGGGTGGTTCCACACCGGAGATATCATGCGGCAGGATGCCGATGGGTACTTTTACATCATCGATCGGAAAAAGGAGATTTACAAGAACATCAAAGGGCAGACGGTGGCACCCCAGCGCATCGAGAATTTTTTCCGGGATATCGATGCCATTCAGCGCGTGTTCCTGGTAGGTGACCATCGGGAATACAACACGCTGCTCATTTATCCCAACTACGATCATAAAGAAGTGAATTTACGCGCCATGTCCCCGGAGGAACTGCACGAATTTCTCTCCTCCATTGTCATTTCCGTGAATAAATTTCTGGCACCCTACGAACGCATTGTCAACTTTGCGGTAATCGAGCGGGATTTCAGCCAGGAGCTGGGAGAACTGACTCCTAAGAAGACTTTTCGGCGAAAGGTGATTGAAGAGCATTTCCGGGATGTGATTGAAAAGATGTACCAATCCAATGCGGTGCAACTGGAATATGGGGAAAAGCGCATCATTTTCCCCAACTGGTTGCTGCGCGAACTGGGCATTCTGGCTCATGAGGTACAAATTTCCCCGGAAGATCGCATCCTGATTCAGGGGATTCCGGTAGTGGATCTGGAAATCGATCCCCGGGATTCTGAGCGGATTCGCATTGGCAACTTGTGGTATCGGGTAAACGGGCGCAATGTAAATATCGGCGATATTCTCTCCCGGCCCAACCTCTGGCTCACCAACCAGCAACTGGTGGAACTCACCCACGAAAAAATTTTTCAGTGGAACCGCATTAAACAGGAAGAACCGAACATTGCCATTGATTTCGAAAAGAAGCCTACCTGCTACAAAAAAGCGCTCATCTGGGAAGCGTTTCGTTTGATTCGAGATTCCCACATTCGCAACCTGCGCGCTTTGCACATTAGCGGTCTGGTGGTAAAGTTTGGGGATGAAAAACAGGCCAGCGATGCGGTAGAGTTCCTGGGAGAAATGGTGACTAACGCTATGGATCCGTTGCGTCCCCACACCATCCAGATGCTCAATTGGGCGGTCATGAATCCCAGCCGTAAAGTAAAAAGACTGGCATTTCTTAAACTGTACCGCCACATACCGGAAGCTCAATGGATTCAGGTTTTCCACCATTTTCTGGAAGCCGATGCCAGTTTCTTCGACGACTCGGTACGCAAGGAGTTGTGTCGCTGGGATTTGAGCGATGCCATTTTCAACCAGATTCTAACCCTGGCAGAGGAACTGGTCGCCAGGGAAGCGAGAGAAAAAGCCCAGAAACTCAGCACCAAAGTCAACACGCTCATTCTTTTCCTGCGGGATTTTGCCACCCTGCGCCCCACCAAATACCGCATTATTCGGCGATTTTTTACCACCTATTCGGTGGAGAATGTCAACCGTCCCCTCCAGAAGAGCCTGCAACGTGCCATGGAATCCATGGAGCGAACGTTTCGGGAATGGCTGGGGCCCAATTCTCCCGTGGCCATCGACCCGGATTTGAGCAAGGAGTATTCCTGGAAAGACGTTATTGTTTTCGACGACAACGTACCCGATCAGCATATCTACCTGCTGCAGGAGCTCATTAGCCGTACTCCCTTCATCCGGGAAGCGCTTTTCCTTTTTACCAACCATCTTATTGTAAACCTCAAAGACCTGCCTCCCGGCGGTATCTGGATTACCGCCCTCCATCAACATCATGGCAAAGCGGTGTACCGCATTTCCGTCCAAACCCGATACCAGGGTCGGTACGATATCACTGCCAATGTGGTCACCAACCTCAGTGAGGAAGAGGTGCGGGAGGAATTGGCCTGGTCTATCATCTGCAGCGAGAAGGCACCCCAGCCCAAGCTGGTGGAAGAGTTTGGCGGCTACTGGCCGGAATACCACGTGTGGAGCGAGGAATTCATCCCCGGAGAAACAGTAGCAGATTTCTACCAGCGAATGACCCGGCAGGGCGGAGAAGAACGCCTCCGCCGCATCACCTTCCTCTGGCCTTACATCATCTGGAGTTCCTGCAAAGCGTATGTCGATTTCTGGAACCGCACGGGAAAGCGCTACGAAATAGCCGATCCCGGGCCGGAGAATGTCATTGTTCCCCACCACGATTACCAGACGGGAACACGCATTATTTCCATTACAGCGCGCAAACCCCACCGCAGCCTGGCAGAAGCAATTATGAATTATTACCAGCACTTCATCCAGCCCATGCTGGATAAATATCCTTTTCTAAAAAAGACCACGCGCTGGCAATTTATTTTCTCCCCGGTACTGGAAATCCTGGGTGAAGAAGCAGGCATCCACATGCTGGAAGAGATGCTCCGGAAAGATACCAGCCAGCAACTTCCCGCGGACTTGAAACGGGAAGCGCAGGAATATCTGGAGAGCATTCGACGCCAGGGATTTATGCCCAAGCAGCTCTACTTTGCCAAAAAGCGTTTCGAACGCTGGAAACAGGTAAATCCCGAAGCAACCACCGAAGCCGACGCCGCCACGGTGCAGGAACTGTACGATACATACGGTTTGCACGCGCTGGAGAAGCAATATCCAGAAACACGGGTTCGTTTTTACCGGGAAACGGTGTTCCGCCAGGCCAGCGATGCCCTGAAGCAGCAACTGGATCAGCTCATCAATCTGCTTAAAAAGCATAAGCTGCGGGGAGATGATCTGGTGCAGTATATCACACAGATGCAAACCAATCTGCAGATTGAGGATTGGGAAAAATATTTACTAACGCGGATGACTTACGCTCACCTGCGCGCCAGCGATATTGCCGAGTTGATGACCATGGATACCGGCGAGAAAACCACGGCGGCACTGGTGGTCACCTTTTTGGATAAAGAGGGGGAACAAATCCGGGTGCGCAATCCCATTAATCCCAAAGAAGTGGCAGCTCTGCACCGCATGTTCCACCAATCCAATTTACCGGTGTCGTTCGAACCCCGCGACCAGTTTTTGCTGGCATTTAACCAGCGGGATCAGTTAGTGGGCGGTCTTTTTTATCATATTCATGAAAACGACACCGTGCACCTGGAAAAAATTGTGGTAGCTTCCCACTACCGGCGCAAACGGGTGAGCGAGGGGTTACTGAATGAATTTTTCAACCGAATGCGCAGCCTGGGTTACAAGCGGGTGCGTACC
>JALWDQ010000287.1:0-1431 GCA_027039625.1 Calditrichia bacterium
GAGCAGGCTCAAGAACATATCGAACGGCTGTTACACCAGTTCAGCGAGACCTGCCAGGCCAACAACATCAAACATCGGGAATTTGAGTATCAAGGTAGTCCCAGCGAAAATATCATTAAAGAAAGCTTCTTTTTTGATTTATTATTCATGGGAATGCGCAATTATTTCCATTTCGATCCCACCCAGGTTAAAGAAGAATCTCTGGAAAAAATTCTCGACTATACCATTACTCCCATTCTCGCCGTTCCGGAATCCAATCATTCTCTGAAAAATGTGCTTATTTTATGCGACGGAACCCCTTCTTCTGCCCGGGCATTGCAGCGTTTCTCTCATATCGCCGAACGCAATACCTTCCGCATTACCCTGTTAGCTACCAACAAAGACAAGAAAGAAGCGGATTTCTTTTTGAGCCGCTCCACCACCTATCTGGAGGCGTATTCCCTGAGCTCAATCTCCACTAAATGGAGTCCGCATCCTTCCCGGGAGGCTCTGGAAAAAGAATTTCTGCAGGATATTGATTTAATTGTATTTGGGATCCACCAGCACAAAACGTTAAAAGAGTACATCCTAGGCGATCTGGCCAGATACTTCATCCGTGAAAATCGCTGGGCTTTGTTCATCGTGCATTAAATTCAGCGGAAATTGTGCAATTAATTCTGAAAAATTTGATTCGCTCAAAATAGCAAAATTGGTTATATTCCGGCATCACAGGAAGAGGAGCTGAAGCGTTAAAACGATGCAGCGCAAAAGTACCGAAGAACGGCAGGAAGAAATAAAAAAGGCCATCCTGGACATTATTGCCACGGAGGGGTTGCATGCGCTTTCCACCCGTCGATTGTCTCAGAAAGTGGGATTGAGCGAGGGGGCACTCTTTCGGCATTTCACCAGCAAAAGGGCAATGCTATTGAGCATTATGCAGGATGTGGAAAACGACTTGCTCCGGAAATTACGCACCATTACCGAACGGAAAGAATCGGCTAAAAAACGACTACAGGATTTTTTATGTGCCCACATTCAATATTTAATTGAGCACCAGGGGATTACCATTTTACTTTTTTCTGAAGCCACCCATTTAAACGACTCGGAACTCAAACAAAAATTGCGCACCATTCTGCTCACCCAAAAGCAATTCGTCTCCCGGATTGTACAGGATGGAATAGCCGAAGGATTGTGGGATCCCGAACTTCAGGTAGAAAATGTGGTTTCTTTGTATCTGGGAATTCCCATTACGTTGAACATCGAGCTGGTACTGAATCCCCAAAACACCCGCACAGAGAATTTCTGCCGGAGAATGATTTGTTTGCTGGAACGGATTCTGGAAAAGAATACCTGTAAAGAATAAAGACGGATGTTCGAGTAAATGAGGGAATGATTTCCAGAAGCATTCACCGCTCATACTACCGCCCTCCCCAAAATCGATGGGAATGGGTG
>JALWDQ010000288.1:0-1430 GCA_027039625.1 Calditrichia bacterium
GGCGCTCGCTTCGCTCGCTAGATGCTTCGCTCCCTTCGGTCGCTCAGCATGACGAACATCTGCGAAAATCTGCGTTGCAGAGCATCGGCGCAAATCAGCGTTCCCATTTTCGTCCGTATCGGCGCGGACGAGCCCGCCGTTGGACTGCTTTGTAAATAGGATTCGGATCAGGATTAGGATTGAGATCATCAAGACGACGTTGGGCGAGGCGGCAACGGGCGTGATGCGTGAAACGTGAAACGTGAAGACTTTACGCATCACGCATTACGCATCACGTGCTCGGCTTCCCGCGCCAGCCTGGCTTAGTCATCTTTCTTCCCTAACATTTCCTTACCCAGGAGAGCCAGGAAGGGGGTGGCTGCAGCCAGACCTACGGTAGCCAGGCCACCGCCGGAACCGCCTGCCGAGGCGGTGCGGGGGAGAGTCCCGGGCGTCAATTGCGGCCCTCCCAGGGCCGGCGAGGCCGAAGCACTTGCCGTAGGTGGGCTAGCCCCCCCCATAAAACTGCTCATTGGCATGTAAGATACCATGCTCCGGGTCCCTCCACGAGAGCCAGTGGTCACGGCCTTGGGCGCATACGCTCGGAGCTGGCTCTCCATGCTGTGGGGGTAAGAGGATGAAGGAGTGGTCAGCTTTGCGGCCTGAGGCATCTTGGGTTCCTGGCTGGAGAGACCACTGCCGGAACCGCCCCCCATGCCGCCGCCGGTGCCCCCACCGGAGCTACCGCCGGAGCCCGTCCCCTTGCCCAGGCCGGGCTCGCTGCCGCCGAAACGTTTTTCAATATCTTTGAACCAATCCCCCGGATTTTCAGGCTTGATAGGATAGGTGTCCATGCCTGGACCTCGCTGCCCGGGCGTGCTCGGCGACCAGGGGCTGGAGCCCCCACCGGAACCACCGCCCGAGCCGCCACCGTGGCTCCCACCAAAGCCGGAGCCACCGCCGGAGCTACCGCCAAAATCCGAGCCGCCGCCATAACCCCCGCCAGAGCCCGGGCCACCGCCCGAGCCCCCATAGCCACCTCCGATCCCCGTCCCGCCACCGGAACCACCACTGCCTCCACCGAAACCAGGCACACCCGGACCGCCTCCCCATCCACTACCGGGCATGATCCCTCCCATGCCCGGCCCACCGGGGAAGCCGGGAAAGCCAGGGAAACCGGGCCCACCTATGCCGGGGGCCATGCCTCCTCCGCTGCCACCCACGCCCGGCATGCCACCTCCACCCCCTGGGCTCGCGCCCAAAACCTGTTCAATCCCGGGGCGGATGAGGGAAGAACCTTCCTGCTCAGCCTGTTGCAGGAGCTGACGGATCTGTTGGGTCACCTGGGCGGCTTGCTGCATGGCTTCAATCAGCCGTTGCACCGCGGGCATCACCTCTTGATCCATCTCCTGGAAAAACGCGTCAGAACCACGGCCGATCCAGCCGCCGTC
>JALWDQ010000289.1:0-4446 GCA_027039625.1 Calditrichia bacterium
GGGGAGAGGTGTTTCTATCATTCTGAACCCTCGCTTGTAGCGAGGGTGAAGAATCTTTTTCGACTGGAACGGAGGGGAGGAGAAATTCTTCGTCGTCCCCGGTTGCGGAACTCCTCAGAATGACAGGGAGTGTTTTTGGTTTTCCGAATACGCCCGCAGGCGAAAAAATAACAGATCGAGCAAAATGGGTATGTCCCATTTTCACCAACGTAACACACTTCTTTTAAATATGACCAAAATGGAAGACCTCTTCGGATTTGTAACCTTGCCCCGGGACGGTGAATCAATTAGATATACTTTGTTCAAAAAAAGAGAAAGGAAAAATTATGGCAGAAGTAAAAATATGGTACAATCCCAGATGCCGAAAAAGTCGAGAAGGTTTGCAGTATTTGCGCGATAAAGGAATCGAACCGGAGATTTACGATTATATCAAGGAAGGGATTGATCCGGATGAGCTGGCGCAGGTAATTCGGATGAGTGGGCAGCCTTTGAAGGATTTCATCCGGCGGAATGAGAAAGAATACAAAGAGCTGGGTTTAAAGGGAAAAGATTTGACGGTGGAAGAATTTGCCCGCATTGCTGCCGAGCATCCCAAATTGCTGGAGCGCCCCATTGTGGTTAAGGGGGACAAAGCAGTGCTGGCGCGTCCCGCTGAGAAAATCGAGGAAATCCTCTAAAACACCACATTTTTCATAAAAAAAGCGGGGTTTTAAAGCCCCGCTTTACTTTTTGATGCGGTATTTACTGCGTATTTCCGCTTCTGCCTGAAACCAGTCTGCCTGATCATCCCCGTGAATCCCCCCGCGGGACTGGTAAAGCTCGTAAGCCCGCTCGCGAACCAGCTGCTCAAACTGTTCGGCAGTAACGGATTTCCGGCGCGTCCGCCGTTTGGTTGTGGCTGCCATTGTGACACCTCCTGTAATTTTAGTGGAACATGGGTCGAATAAATTGCGCCAATGATACGGCATTTTTCTTCCCAATGCAACTAAATTTTTTAGTGAAACGGTAATCCGGTTAGTTTTTATTCGCTCTTAGCCGTGGCACAATCTGGCGCAATGCTTCTAAAACCATATCCAGTTCCTCGAAACGGGTGTATTTCCCCAGGGAAAAACGGATGGCGGACTGCCGTTGCCATTCCGGGAGTCCCATGGCTTTTAACACATGGGATTGTTGAATGCTGCCGGAGGAACAGGCCGAACCGGCAGAAACGGCTATTCCGGCAATGTCCAGGTTGAGGAGCAGGGAATCGCTGCTGCATCCCCGGAAAGAAAGATTGATGATGTGCGGCAGGTGCTGCTCGGGATGTCCGTTTACCACCACATCTTCGATATGGGCATGAATTTGCTCCAGGAAGTGTTCCCGCATCCGGGAAAAGCGTTCCTGTTCACGGGACATCTCCCCGCTGCGAATTTCCACTGCCCGGGCAAAGCCCACAATACCGGGAACATTCTCCGTACCCGGACGTCGATTGCGCTCCTGCCCGCCGCCCAGAAGTAACGGCTGCAGCGCTACTCCCGAACGCACATACAGCAATCCCACCCCTTTCGGCCCATAAATTTTGTGGGCGCTGGCAGAAAGCAAATCCACCCCCAGTTCTTCCGGATGGATGGGAATTTTACCAAACGTTTGTACGGCATCTGTGTGAAATAGCACTCCGGCATCCCGGGTAATTTGCGCAATTTCGGCAATGGGATTCAGCGTGCCAACTTCGTTGTTGCCGTGGATAATGGAAACGAGCACGGTGTTGGGGGTAATGGCTGCTTTTACTGCATCGGTCTGCACCTGCCCGTAACGATCGACCGGAAGATAGGTCACCTGCACGCCGTTTTTTTCCAGATAACGGCAGACCTCCAGCACCGATTTGTGCTCGGTAGCTGTGGTAATGATATGAGGATGGGATTTCTGAGTGGCGCGGATAACTCCCTGGAGTGCCAGATTATTTGCCTCGGTGCCACTGCCCGTGAAATACACGCTGCCTTCCCGCACACCCAGAAAACGGGCAACGGTGCTGCGGGATTCTTCCACCGCCAGGCGAGCCTTCTGCCCCTCCTGATGCACACTGGAAGGGTTTCCAAATATTTCCCTGAAATAGGGCTCCATTGCCTGAACCACCTGTTCGTCCACAGGGGTGGTTGCGCTGTAATCTAAATATATGCGCTTCATTTGCGGTCTCCTTTTATTCCTGCCGGGGGAAGTTAGAATGACTTCCGGAGAATTCCAATAAAAAAGCGCCCTTCCGGAAGTGCTTCTCCGAAAAGGCGCTATTTAAATTGAATGATTGGCAAAAGGATTATTCTTCTGCCATAAAGGGATATCGGTAATCTCTGGGCGGCACGAAGTTTTCTTTAATTGTGCGCGGGGTAACCCAGCGGATGAGGTTCAGGTAACTGCCCGCTTTGTCGTTGGTTCCGCTGGCACGGGAGCCGCCAAAAGGCTGTTGGCCCACCACCGCTCCGGTGGGTTTGTCGTTGATGTAGAAGTTACCTGCTGCGTTCACCAGAATTCGTTCGGCCAGCACAATGGCTTCCCGATCCTGCGCGAAGATGGCACCGGTAAGTCCGTAAGGCGATGTTTCGTCGCACAGGTGCAGGGTTTCTTCGTACTTGTCATCGTCGTACACGTACACCGTCAGCACCGGTCCAAAAATCTCCTCTTCCATGGTGCGGAAATGCGGATTGGTGGTGACGGCAATGGTGGGCTCAATAAAGAACCCTTTGCTGTCGTTGTAACCGCCGCCGTAGATAATTTCCGCTTCATCGGATTTCTTGATGTACTCGATGTAGCTGGTGATGTTCATGAATGCCGCCCGGTCAATCACTGCATTCATGAAATTGGAGAAATCTTCCACATCACCCATTTTAACCGTTTTCAGTTCGCTGAAGAGATAATCGCGCAGGTCGGGCCAGATGGATTTGGGAATGTAAGCGCGGGAAGCCGCAGAGCACTTCTGTCCCTGATATTCGAAGGCGCCGCGAATGAGGGCAACTCCCAGTGCCTCAATATCCGCACTGTTGTGCGCAAATACGAAGTCCTTACCTCCAGTCTCGCCCACAATGCGGGGATACCATTTGTATTTTTTGATGTTCTCGCCCACCGTGCGCCACATGGTCTGGAAGGTGGCGGTACTACCCGTAAAATGAATTCCCGCCAGTTCGGGGGAGTTCATCACCGGTGTGCCCACGGCGCCGCCCGGTCCGGGAATGAAATTAATTACGCCATCGGGTAAGCCTGCTGCCTGGAAGAGTTTCATGATGTAATAGGCGGTGTACACCGCGCTGGAAGCGGGTTTCCACAGCACGACGTTTCCCATCAGTGCTGGTGCGGAAGGTAAATTCCCGGCGATGGAAGCAAAATTAAAGGGAGTAACGGCGAAGATGAATCCCTCCAGCGGGCGATATTCCATGCGGTTCCAGGTGCCCGTTGGCGAATAGGGGGGTTGGTGCTCGTAAATCTGTTTGGCGTAATAAGAATTGAAGCGGAAGAAGTCGATTAATTCGCAGGCGGAGTCGATTTCGGCCTGAAACACATTCTTGCTCTGAGCAAGCATGGTGGCCGCATTCAGTACCATGCGCCAGGGACCGGAGAGCAATTCCGCGGCTTTCAGGAAGATGGCCACCCGATCCTGCCAGTCCATGGCTGCCCAGGTTTTACGTGCCTCCAGTGCTGCTTCAATCGCCATCTGCACTTCTTCCGGGCCTGCCTGGTGGTAGGTTCCAATTACCGTTTGATGGTCGTGAGGCAAAATGCATTTCCCGGTTTTGCCGGTTTTTACTTCTTTCCCGCCAATAATTAACGGAATCTCAATCTGCTGACTGCGTAATTCCACCAACTTTTCTTTCAGGGCTGCGCGTTCCGGCGTGCCCGGAGCGTAACTCTTGATGGGTTCGTTGGGTGGAAGCGGTAACTCAAACTTGGCGTTTGGCACGGTGCACCTCCTTCTTTTTATGTTCAATTACCTGTATTGATTGCTTACATGCGCTAAAATGTAATGAAATTCACAAAAAATGTCAATTTTTTAAAAAATTTGGGAATATCGCCAGTTGCCTGTTTCTGCTAAACTTTGTGCTGTGAAGCGGTGGCTATAAAACCACAGAAGCCACAGAGGTAAATGAAAAATGTAAAATGAAAAATGTAAAATGTAAAATGAAAAATGTCCATAGGATGCGGTGCGTAAAATGAAGATTTGTGCCAATAAACAGAAAGGACATTTTTTTGAGAAGATACTTTGGGAATCAGAGTTGAATCTCTGTATTAGAAAAACCATTGTTTGGCAGGATATGAGGCCAGGAAGTGGCCGTCAGCATTTAGCCCATGGCCTTCAGAGGCTGTGTAAAAATGCAGTGTCAATGGAATATTTATTCATTGTTGTTTAAAGTAAAACATAGCCCCGAGCTTCCAGCTCGGGGAACATAAATCTACACAAAAAATTGGGCTTTAGCCCAATTT
>JALWDQ010000290.1:0-4442 GCA_027039625.1 Calditrichia bacterium
CTGGAAAAGGATCGTCCCGTTTATCCCGATATCGAAGCGGTGGCGCAGTTGGTGCAGGATGGTTCCCTGCTGCGTGAGGTGGAAAAGGAAGTCGGGGAAATTGAGATTTAGAACTTCAAAGCGCCGACATTTGTTTTCATCCGAACTTCACCGATATGCCCTATTTACTTACCGTCAGCAGGTGGGAGTAACGGACAAAAATTTTCGCCCCCGAATTCTTCCGCTTAATGAATCATTCTTTTTCTTTCATCATTCCTCACTTCCGTCTGAGCCATCACAAATACAAAAACGTACCAATCTCATAATTCTTTTTTTACTCAATAAACCGCTTTTCTAATCGAATAATTTTTAAGAGGAGGAAGCATAAGTCGCGGTTTACAACCCTCATTTTCTTTAAAAAAATGTGAGAATCGATAAATCTTTGATCACACGATTCCGGTGGCTCAGGTTGGGATTTTACTTGAAATAATTCCCTCACCTTCATATATTTAAATCTAATCAAAGTCGGGAAATTATGAAAAGTCGCTATCTTATTTTTACACTTGCGTTTTATTTCCTCTTTATAGGTTGTACCCATCTATTTAAAAGAAAACCCCCGGAACTCAGCGAAGAAGAAAAAGCAATCCTTGCCGAAAATTACGTTAGCGATGGAATAGATTTCTATCAGGTAAAGCAGTATCGCCAGGCGATTCAAAAATGGAAAAAGGCCCTGCAGTACATTCCGGATGACGCGGAAGTGTACAATTTTGTGGGACTGGCTTATCACCGGAGCGGAAAGCTGGATAGTGCCATCTATTATTTTTCCCGCGCTGTGGAAAAAGATACCGCTTACTATCAGGCCTGGAATAATTTGGGATATATGTATTTCCTTCAAGGCAAGTATCCCCAGGCGTTAAAATATTTCAATAAAGCGCTCGAAGTAAATCCCAATTATCATCAGGCCAAGCTAAATCGCGATAAGACCCGGGATATTTTAAACGGAAGGTTGAAAATATCTGCCTGGGAAATTTTTGAAGATGCCGCCCACAAAGATAGTCTGGAGTTACAGATTCAATTATATAAAAAAGCGCTGGCCATCGATAGCAATTATGTGGATGCCTGGAATAATCTGGGGGTCGCATATTTTTATTACGGAGAAACGGACAGCGCACTTTATTGTTTGAAGAAAGCGCTCCAGAAAAATCCTCAACATCCTCAGGCACACAATAATCTGGGGTACATTCTGGATACCCTGGGGCAATACGACAAAGCTATTTCTCATTTCAAAGCCGCTTTAAAAATTAATCCCGGCTCGGTTGCGCCCTGGTTGAACCTCATTGATGCTTATGTGCATCAGAAAAATTACCAGGCAGCCCGTTTATATTTAATGGCTGTCCGTAAAGAAATACCCGATCATCCTTTAGTAAAAGAACGAATTAAGGAATATGGCAAGTTGTTAAATCTGGACGAGAAATAAGAGGGAATTGTATATGAACGTTTATGCGGTACTAATGGCGGGAGGAGTGGGGACACGTTTTTGGCCTCGCAGTCGTGCTAAAAATCCCAAGCAGGTTTTAAATATTATCGATCACGAAACCATGATCCAGGCCACTTACCGACGATTGCAGGGACTGGTGAAACCGGAAAATGTGCTCATTGTAACCAATCGAGATCAGAAAGAGATCATTCACCAGCAGTTACCGGAACTGAGCGACGAGAATTTTATTCTGGAACCGTTTGGGCGGAATACTGCACCCTGCATTGGCCTGGCGGCATCGCGTATTCAACAGGTGGATGCCGAAGGAGTGATGGTGGTATTGCCTGCAGATCATCTGGTGAAAAAGGTGTCGGAATTCCAGCAGGTTATTCAGCACGCGGTCGAATTTGCTCACCGTTCCGGAGGTTTGATTACACTGGGAATTGAACCTTCCTATCCGGCTACCGGCTATGGATACATTCAACGGGGAGAAATGGTCAGTTCGTTCAATAATCACAACATTTACCGGGTAAAAACATTTGCCGAGAAGCCCAATCGGGAAACAGCCGAGCGGTTTCTGGAAAGCGGCGATTTTTACTGGAACAGCGGAATGTTTATCTGGCGTGCCTCAACTATTTTAAAGGAAATTGAGGAAAAGCTTCCCGAACTCCATGAAGGGTTGAACGAAATCAAGCAGCACTGGGGTAAACCATCGTTAATGGAAGTGGTGGAAGATGTGTATCGGCGAATTCGGGGAATCTCCATTGATTACGGGGTGATGCAGACGGCGGAGAACGTTTATGTGATTCCTACGGACATGGGCTGGAATGATGTGGGAAGCTGGGAAGTGGTTTACGAGATATCCGCCAAGGACAAAAACAAAAATGCTGGCGAAACCCGCCATTTAATTTCGGTGGATTCCGGAGAAAATTATGTGTTTGCTCCTGATAAATTAGTTGCATTGGTAGGCGTTCACAATTTAATTATTGTGGATACCGGAGATGCCTTGCTCATTACCCGCCGGAGCCGGAGTCAGGATGTGAAGGAGGTTGTGGAAGAACTCAAAAAGAATGGTCTGGATGAATACTTATAAGAAAAGAAAGAAGCGGAAATATTCCGAGAAAATAACCCAGGAACAGCAGCAATTATTTGAGGAATTGTGCGAGGTTTACGGGAAGCTGGGAATTACTGTGCGTGTGGAGCCGGGACGGTTTCGTGGAGGATATTGCCTGGTGGAAGGTGCTCCTTATTTTTTTGTTAACAAACATCAGACGATGGAGCAAAAAATTGAGTTGTTGCTTTCTCAGCTTAAAGAGCTCGACACGGAGAAAATATTTTTATCTCCCAGAATTCGAGAATATATTGTAAATAAATCATAAAAGAGGACTCCATGAGTCAGGATATGCGAAAGTCCTCTCGTGTCGATGCCAGGCACTTTATTTCGTATGATGTATTAAACGAGCAAGAGCAAGTGATATTATCCGGGATGGCACTGAGCGAAAATTTAAGCCGCACGGGCATTCAGATTACCGACCGCCAGGCTTTCCCGGTTGATGCACCGGTACGCTTGCATCTGGCTGTGGGAGATGATGTGATTCACATTCAGGGAAAAGTCCGCCATGTGGAAAAAATCGGTGAGGAGGAATACCGGGTCGGTGTGGAATTTACGGATATAGGAAACGATGTTTTGCAGAAAATTGGAGAATATTATCCGGGATTGTTGAATGAATAACTTAAAGGGTAGAGCGGTTTATTGGTGAGAAAACAGTTTCGTTTTAAAGGAATTGTTTGAATATCGTGCAATTGGTCCAGCAATACTATTACCTTCCCACTGCGTTCCAGGCGGTTTCTGAAAAAAATCTTTGATAAAATAAAAATGGTTGACGGGAAAATTGAAGTTGTTTCGTAATACATTAAAAATAAATATGGTGTGATTCGGCAGGAGGTGTTATTCTGTGGTTAATTTTTAACAAATTACTTGATTAATTCCGAACAATTTTTATATTTAAAAAAAATTGGTACCTTGGGGTAGCAAAATTGTTTTAACTAATCAAACCATTCATAATTAATTGTAAGGAGGTCATTATGAGGTTACGGGTACTACCATTATTAGCTCTCGCCCTGGTAGTTTTGTGGGTTGGTTTTTCGGGAGCTACCACAACCAAGTTTGTACCGTACAAAATGAAAATTCAAGCCAAAGCGCCGCAGCCGATGGATCGGCCTCTGGCAAATTCCGAAGTCACCAGAGGTACCATGGGTGCACCAACCCTGATGAATTCGGTGCTCTTCGACTCGGCTCGTAATGGCTATGGCTGGTATGTCAGTCAGATGCATTCGGTGGATTATGCCGAGGATGCTTCCGGTAATGGGTGGTACGGAGCATGCTACCGCAAATATGTACCGGGCGATCCCAACACCGGAATTATCGGTGTGATGGAACTGGATGCAAATGCGGGATTTGCCTACAACAATATGACATTCTTTGATTATATCAACAATCTGAGTCCTCCAGGAATTGGTGGACGTTATCCCAGTTTTGTGGCCACGGATCTGGGTCCGGTTCCGGTCTGGAACCAGTATATGTCGGGAATGCCACCTACCGAACAATCCGAAGGGTACATTAGTTTCGACCTGTTTGGTTGGGGACCTTTTGCCGGCGGTTTTATTAACCCCGTTAATGTTTCCCCCAATCCCGGAACAGGCGTTGGTGGTTTATGGCTGGGAAGTAGTTCTGTGGTGAAAGATGCCAGTGGAACTTACCACTATGGTGGTGTGTGGGAATGCCATTTAAATAATGGCGATTTCACCTGGACGCATGGTACCAGCACAGATTTAAGTACCTGGACATTTGATGCTACGGTGGTAAATTGGCCCAACACTCTATTCGAAATGAATAATCCTATTTTCTATTGGGGAACGGGCGGCTTTGGTGCCTGGATGTCCACCGGACGCTATGTCGGTGCTCCGGATCAGGATTTTAAGGTGA
>JALWDQ010000291.1:0-1426 GCA_027039625.1 Calditrichia bacterium
GTGTGAGATGAGCCTGATGAATTTTTAGAATGTTACTGTAATCTTTTGTTTAAGAAGAGATTATCCAGTCCGATTCGAACAATCATCTTTTCGTACTCCTTCCACAGGAATGGTATTTGTAAAAAGAGGGGAAACGGTGAAGGAAGTAAACATGAATAAAAGAAGCTGCTGGTTGTGGATATTGTTTTTCGTGGTAGGGATAACGGGGAGTGTACTGTTCTTTCCGGTACGTCTGCCCGGAGGCCACACCTGTGTGGGGCATCATTTTCTGAAAAATTCCTGTCCGGTTTCTCCCACCGCGATGGACCGAGATGCCATGCTCCCGGAAAATCCTGAAACTATGGTGAGATTAACCGGGGTGTATGTCTTCCCTTTTGGAGTTTTGTGGTGGATTAGCCTTGTGATTTTATTCTGGGCTTTTTCCGGATGGCGTAAATATCAATAAAGTAAAAAGTAAAGGAGGCGTATGCGGATTACATTGGCTGGATTGTTCCTTTTCCTGCTGCTGGGGAAGGTGGTTTGGGCGCAAACGGAAAAATCACCTGTGGCCGTGGAAGCACTGGTGCGGGAGGCACTGGAGAGAAACCCGGATTTGCAGGCAGCTTATCGAGGTTGGCAGGCCAGCGAAGCCATCATCCCGGCAGAGGGTAGTTTGCCGGATCCCGTTCTGGGGTTCAACCTGTTAAACCTCCCGGTGAATAGTTTTGCCTTTAATCAGGAGCCCATGACGGGTAAACAAATTACCTTGATGCAAAAGATTCCCTTCCCGGGAAAATTGGGGTTAAAGACGGATATTGCCCGGGTGCAAAGCCAGATGAATGAAGCTTCTTTCCGGGAAGCACAAAATCGGCTGGTGTATCAGGTAAAACAGCTCTACTACGAGCTATTTTATCTGGATCGGGCGCTGGAGGTGATTGAGCACAATCGAGAATTGTTGAATCAGTTTCGTAAGCTGGCCGAAACAAAATACAGTGTGGGTTCCGGCCTTCAGCAGGATATTCTGAAAATTCAGGTGGAGCTCCTGAAACTGGAGGAGAAGTTCATTTCCCTCTCCCAAAAACGGAATGCGTTAAATCTTCGCTTAAATGCTTTGCTTAACCGTTCTAATCAAATAAAAACAGTGCCTTTTCCCCGGCTTCCCGTTCCAGAGTTTACTGTGGAGGCGGATTCTTTACTGGCCATTGCCCGGGAACACCGGCCCTTGCTCCGCGCCTGGGAACTGGCTACCCGGAAAAGTGAAAAACAGGTTGCACTGGCCAAGAAAAATTATTTCCCGGATTTCACCATTGGGGTGACATATACCCAGAGGGAACGGTTAACCAACGGGTATGGCGGGGTGGATTTTTTCTCTGCCACCTTCAATATAAACATTCCCCTCTATTTCTGGCGGAAACAACGGAAACAGGTGGAACAGCAATCCTTTCGT
>JALWDQ010000292.1:0-4436 GCA_027039625.1 Calditrichia bacterium
AATTGAGCTGTTTTTTTACAATATAACCATATTATTACTTTTCATTCGTGCCCATTCGTGTGATTCGTGGGCAAATATCAATTCTTTTAATTCATAGCAAATAATTCATGCTTATTCGTGCGATTCGTGGTTCTATTAATTTCAGACGCCCTTTCAGGGCTTCTTTTTTGTGTTGATTTTTAATCCCAGGGCTTCGTCCTGGGCTCTTCATGTGGGAGTGCTTTGCACTCCTGAGGTAACAATTTATTGCTTTCGCCCTTTTGTATTTTAATTGGCTATTTGATCCTTTCCCAAAATGGTCTTGTTTCATTCCAACGAATTATGCTAATTTGCATAAACCCGCCCAATTCAAAATTTTTAGTTCAAATATTTTAATTTTTTCTGCTTAATTTTTTCATTCGTGCTTATTCGTGCGATTCGTGGTTACAGAATTCATTCATCTTAATTAACAAAGCCAACAACAGCTTCATTCCCATAATTCAACCTGGTCCTCAATTTTTCCATTGAAAATTTATTTAAAATTAGTAAATTATCAGAGAAGATAAATTATAATCATTTTTATTTTAGGGAGGTCAAATATGAAATGCGTTTCTAACACCCTATCGAATTTAGTTTTATCTATCTGGCTAATCATTTTATTAGCTCTCACTCTCGCAGCTCGAAATCCTTACCATAATTCCCAGCGTGTTTTTTTTAGACCCGGGGGAGAACCAACAAGAACAATTTCGAATATTGCAAACTGGACCTACTGGCAATACTGGGATGGTGAATCCGCAAATAATCCAATGGGAGAAGCTGGAGGGTTGTATCCTCGAAGTACGGCCAGCGCCATTTATCAAGATGGTGTTATCTGGGCAGGATTTGTGGAAGGAGATACGCTTCCGCGAGCTTGCGGACAATATTATAGTTTTGTAGGAACAGCCTCCGGCTGGATTAATCCCGATGGAACCCCTGCCGACCCTGATGACCCAAAGGTTCGCATTTACCGAATTCGCCGGGATTACCAGACGCTGACGTTCGACCAGGTGAAGCAAGACGCTGCCGAGCAATTGCTAAAACCATTGGATGAGGTGACCGAGGAAGACGTCCAGAACATTATTGACCAGTATGCCCGGGATTGGCAGGAATGGCCGGTAGAGCACGGAGCACCTTTCATGGACCGTGATGGAAATGGGTTGTTTACCCCGGGAGTGGATGAACCGGGATATGCCAATGCCGATCAGGCCGTATGGTTTGTAGCAAATGACCTGGATGATAGAATGGTATTGCACTCTTTCGGGAGCCCTCCGATAGGATTGGAATTACAGGTAACGGTATGGTCTTATAATCAACCATCTTATCCGGTGGGGCAATGTGTATTTAAACGCTATCTCCTGATAAATAAATCCGGACAGAAAATTGATTCCATGTATATCGGGCAATGGAGCGATCCCGATATTGGGGATTATCCCGATGATTTGGTGGGGTGCGATTCGTTAAATAATCTGGAATATGCCTATTCTGCCTATCCTACGGATAGGGAATATGATAAATTCGGACTACCCCCGGCGGCTGCCGGTTACATTTTGTTACAGGGCCCCTGGGTTTATACTGGTAATCCAGCAGATACCGCTATTTTCAATTTACGTCCCCGGACAGGATACCGTAATTTACCCATGACCTCTTTTGTGTTTCAATTCCCCGATTATCAATATTATGGCTTTCCACGCCCGGGAAATGAAAATAATATAGCGGAAAGGGGGCTGGCTCGTTGTTGGTATAATGTTTTACGGGGATTTATACCGACGGATGATCTTCAAAATCCGAGCAGTTATGTGCATGGTGCGGGTCCCTACCAGGGGAGACCCACAAAATTTCCGTTAAATGGGGATCCGGTGCAAGGGACAGGAGATGTGGATGGTATGGGGAACAATTATCCTCCGAGGGATGCCAAAATGATGATGTCCACCGGTCCTTTTACCATGTTACCTGGCGATACTCAAGAAGTGATGGTAGCTGTGGTAGGGGGTATTGTACCCGAAGAGGGTGGCAACAATCTCAATGCCATTCTTCAGATGAAGTACAATAGTTTATTTGCCCGGTTCTTGCACCGCAAATTGTTCCAGGGATTGCCCAAACCTCCCCGTGAACCGGTGGTGGACGTCATGACAACTTCCCGGGAAATTGTACTGAACTGGGGTTCACATCTGGCTGCAGTGGCCGAAACCGAATCAAATGATTTGCTCTCCGGTTTTAATTTCGAAGGATATAATGTCTATCAACTCCCGGGTCCTGTTGCCGACAAGTCGCAGGCAAAACTTCTGGCAACTTTCGATTTGAAAAATGGGGTAAAAGATATCTGGGGAATGAAATATGTGCCTCAGTATCGCAAGTTTATCCGCGTGCCTTTACAATCAGGAAGTGACTCGGGCATTCAGCGTTTCTTTATTGTGGAAAAAGATTATCTTCACAACCGCCCGCTTTATGCGGGAAGTAAATACTATTTTGCCGTTACAGCGTACAACTATAATCCCGATCCCTCTCTACCCGAGCCTACCCTGGAAAGTGCATTGGTTCCCATTGAAGTGATTCCTCAACCGGAACCCCCGGGAGTGAAATATGAGGGAAGCGTAGGTCAGGAACTGGAAGTCTCTCGAAACAAAGAGACCGATGGAACAGTCCGTGTGTTTGTGGTGGATCCTTCCCGGTGTACCGGGCACGAATACGAAATATTTTTTACCCGGGATGCGGATAGTAGTTCTGCCACCGATGGGGAGTTGTTCTGGAACTTACGGGATAAAACCACGGGTGAGATGAAACTGGAGCATCAGCGTATTTCTTCAGATACAACAACGGCAAACGATCAGCTTATTGTGGACGGACTTTTAATTCAGGTGATTAGCCCGAAACCGGGAATAAAAGCTATTGTAGAAATTGCTAACCGCAACGGTCCGTTACCCCCAGAGGATTGGGATTCAGAGGGAGCTCCGTACCAGGGAAACAACGTCTGGCATAGTCTTAATGCACCTTCCGATTTGAACCGCTTCTATCTGAGTGCGGGTGGTGGCGACGGTAGTATCGAACGCCATATGCGCAGTATTGCCAATTCGGAAGGTCATGATTATGAAATGCGCTTTACCCAGGAAGGTGGCATTTATGTGTGGTGGTATAATGATAGCACCTGGGCGCAGGTTCCGTTCGAATGGTGGGATATCGGATATTCTACCCCCGATGATCCCTCGGATGATGTGCGGGGATTAACCGGAGGGTATTCCGGTGGTACCGAAACCGGACCAAACGGGTTTAAGTTTGATTACGTCGATCCTGCATTCAGATACCCTGCCACAGACTGGATATATCTGCGCATTCCATTGGATGAGCAGGGAACTTACGATGTGTTTTATAATGACATCACCAGTGGTACATTGAGTTTCGACTGGTGGGACCACTCAAAAGAAGTTCTGGCTCATTTAATTATCTGTGATTTTAGTGGTACGGGAACATTGCCGGAAACCGGGACGGTGATTCGCTGGATTACTAAAAAAACTTTCACCGAGGAGGATATTTTAACTTTTAAAGCCCCAGGGGTTCAGAAGAGTCTGGAACTGGCCAGGCAGGCTGTGGAGAAGATTAATGTATTTCCCAATCCCTATTACGCTTTCAATCCCCAGGCTACCAATCGGTTCGACCAGTTTGTCACCTTTACCCACCTGCCTCGCAAAGCGACCATTCGCATTTTTAATCTGGCAGGTACGCAGGTAAGAAAGCTGGAGAAGAACGATGATTCTCAATTTTTTAAATGGGATTTGTTGAATGAATCGGGTTTACCGGTGGCCAGTGGCATTTATATTGCATATATCGATCTTCCGGATTTAAAGAAAACCAAGGTTCTGAAGATTTTCATTGTGCAGAGGCAGCAAATTCTTCAGTATTATTAATTGATTTCCACCGGGCACGGCAGGATTCTCCACCCAGGGCTTTGCGAGCGACATGGCATTCCCTAATTAATTGCCAGGAATTTTTCGCCTTGCTCAGTTGGAGGTTCTTCGTTTCGCTCAGAATGACAGGAATGAGGGATAGTGTTGTCATTCTTAGGAGTTCCGCAACGCAGGACGACAAAGAATCTCTGTCTCTCCTATCCACCATCAAATGAGATTCTTCACCCTCGCCTGTGGCGATGGTTCAGAATGACAAAACCGTCATTCTTACTTCCCTGTCATTCTGAGCGAAGCGCCAGCGGAGCGAAGAATCTCTTCTGCATTGCATGGAATAGCTCTTCCTGCTATCGAAATAACGCCTCAGAAAAACGAAAAATGAAATCTCAAATCCTAAATTTTAATAAAACCGCAGCGGTCGCAGCGAGCGCAGCGAAATGACAAATCTCAAACTCCAAAAGACAAATCCCAAATTCAAAATTACAAATCTCAAAAAACAAATAATTATTACAGGTTATTTTT
>JALWDQ010000293.1:0-4435 GCA_027039625.1 Calditrichia bacterium
AAGCAGGAAATTTACCTATCCAGAGGGCAGGTTTTTAATTCCTCATCCCTGAGCACCATTGGGGAAAGCTTTCTCAACGTTTTAAACCTTTTTCAAAATACCGTATTTCCTTTTGTGTAACGGAAGACTTAATTCTACATTCTGGTGGGATAGAGCAGTGGTACGATTCATCCACATCGTATTTTTGCTGGTATTGGGCGTTTTTCTGCTAATTCCGGGAAACCGGTTGCAGGCGGGTAGTCTGGATTTTCCGCGCTCTATCTTTGGGATCAGCATCGGGAATTCCCGGGAGTTTACCGGCTTGCGTATCAATTTTAGCGATCGAAATGTGGTGCGTGTAACCGGAATCAACCTGACCTTCTGGCGTGCTCGGGAAAATGCGAAAGCGGTGGTGCGGGGAATTTCTCTGGGAATTTACGGCCCGGAAGCCGGTGTACTGCGGGGCATCCAGGCAGGATTGCTGGGGGTTGCCGGACACGGGCAGGTGGCGGGAATTTCTGTGGGGGGAATTGGTGTGGGCTCCACTGGCGAAGTACGTGGTGTGGCTCTGGGCGGAATCGGAGTAGGCGCCGATACCCTGGTCCGCGGAATTGCCCTGGGCTTGGTGGGAGTGGGTAGCGGAGGTAATCTGGAGGGGGTGGCAATTGGCGGCATCGGAGTAGGGGCAATGAATCGCGTTCAGGGAATTGCACTGGGGCTGCTGGGGGTGGGAGCCGGAGAAGATATGAATGGTGTGGCGGCGGGAGTGCTGGGTGTGGGAGCCGGGCACGATTTGCAGGGTTTCGCCGTGGGAGGAGTTGGGGTAGGCTCCGGGAATAACCTGACGGGCATTTTCATAGGTGGAATCGGTGTGGGATGCCGTTATCTGTTGCGCGGGGTGGCCATTGGAGGTGTGGCCGTTTCTGCCGAGAGCATTCACGGGGCAGCAGTAAGCGTGGGGGCAAACGGAGCCCTGCACCTGCGGGGCGTTATGGCTTCACTCCTGTACAATCGAATCCGACCCCGGGGGCAGGCCAGGGGGCTGTTATTGGCAGGATACAATCGGGTAAGCGGAAAACTGACGGGGATTTCCATTGGCATTGTAAACGAGGCGGAACACCTGCACGGAGTGCAGCTGGGACTGATTAATATTATTCACGAAAATCCGGGGATTGCCTCAGTTTTCCCCATTTTTAATTTCGGTAAATAAACGCAACCAATTCGAATGGTCATGGGTGGGTTTATCCAGAAAATATCGGGAGTCTGGCTGCTTCTGGTGGCTCTGCTGCTGGCGGGCGATGGAGGCTATTTCCAGCAATACGTGCATTACACCATCCATGTCCGCTTATTCCCTTCATTAAACCGATTGGAAGGCAGGGAATGGCTCCGGTATGTGAACCATTCCCCGGACACTTTAAATACCCTCTACTTCCATCTTTACCAGAACCAGAGCCGGATAAATTACATTGCCACCAAATTACGCCGTCGGGGAGAGGAGCCGGGTTATCAGGAAATTATCCGGATTCGAGACGAGCGAGGGAAAGAGCTTCCCTTCTCCTTTTCCGCATCTTTGCTGAAATTGCCGCTTCCCCGCCCCCTGCCACCCGGCGATTCGCTCACTTTGTTCATCCGGTTTAACACCGTTTTGCCTGCTGTCGGGGAGCGGTTCGGCTACTACGGCGACCATTTTGATGTGGGGAATTGGTATCCGGTACCGGCGGTGTACGACCGGGAGGGATGGCATACCGATGTGCATCTAGGAGGGGAATTTTACCAGGAGTGGGGAGATTTTCGGGTGAATATTACCCTGCCCCGGGGGTTTGTGGTGGCTGCTACGGGACGCCTGCTCAATCCTGACGTTCTGCCCGATTCGGTGGAATATCCCGACCGGGAGGTGGATTATTACCGGCGTTCCGAGGACGACACGGTGGTGTATCGATTTGAGGCGCCCCGGGTGCACGATTTTGCCTGGAGTGCCGATCCCGAATTTGTTCTGCACACCACCTATCAGGAGGGTATCCGCATCCAGCTTTTCATCCAGCCCTACCAATTGGATTTGTGGGAGGGGATGCTGGAGGTCGCCCGGAAAACGGTGGAATGGATGCAAAAATGGGTAGGCCCTTACCCTTACCCCGTCCTGAACGTCGTGGATGGCTACATTACTGCCGGGGGAATTGAATACCCCAATCTGGTGATTATTAACGACTACATTCAGGAAAAAAGAGAGTTAAGTGCCACCATTGCGCACGAGATTATCCACCAGTGGTTTTACGGATTGCTGGCGAATAATCAAACCCGGTACGGGTGGATGGATGAAGGATTGACCACCTACTTCGAAAATCGGGTGATGGAGCAGATTGCAGGAGATACGGTGTGGGTGAATTCTCCTCCGGGCTTCTGGGGGAAATGTTTCGGATACCGCTTTAGCCAGTGGCAGGAAGATCGCCTGCGCTATTTAAATTACTTGCGCAGCGGCCAGGCGGAACCCATCAACCGTCATTTCGATTGGTTCAAGAACGATCCCTTTCTGCCTTACTACACCGGTACCAGTGAGGTGCTTACTCAATTGCGTTATCTGCTGGGGGATTCAGTTTTTCTGAAAGGGATGCAAAATTATTACCGGAAGTGGCGGTTCCGGCATCCCGCTCCGGAAGACCTGCGCCGCAGCTTCGAAGAATTTTACGGGAAATCCCTCCATTGGTTTTTTGATGAATGGTTGAACACCACCTTCCTGTGCGATTATTCGGTGGAAAAGGTGCAAACGGTACCGGCGCTGCTTCCGGAACAGGGAACAGCGTACCAGACGACCATCACCTTCCGGCGTAACGAACCCATCGCAATGCCCCTCCGCTTCTGGGTGAAACTTGCGGATGGTTCCCGGCGTCCCTATCTCATTCCGCTGGATGCCGGAGAAAATTTCCTGGCTTCGGTAGATTCCGAAATCACTCCCTGGCTGTTCAAAGAAAAAGAAAAAGTGGTCACGCTTCGGCTTCCCTTACCACTCCGGCAGGTGGAGATCGATTCGCAGTTGCTGGATGCCAATCCCTTTAACAATCGCACCGGGTTTCTTCCCCCCATACACTGGTACTGGTTACGCCGTCAGTACCTGTTACCGGATGTGGATGCCTACACGGTTACGCTGTTTCCGTTTGCATTTTATAACGGAATTGATGGGGTACAGGTGGGAATTCGTACCCGGGGCAATTGGGCGTTTCGGAATTATCGGCACACTTTGCGCTTGCTCCTGGGACTCCATTCGCTGGCGCCAGAAATCGATTTCTGGCTGGAACATCCCTGGTATGCTCTGAATCCCGAAACCCGCTGGGTGGTGCATTTTTACCATGGTGCCGGGCAAAGCGGAGGCGGTGGGTGGTTGCAGTTTTCCCGGCAGAGGCGGAGTATCCGTTCCACCTGGCTGGCGGGAGTTCAGTATCGCTATCTCCGAAATCCGGATTACCAGTGGTTACCGGAAGAAAAGGGTGCTTTAAGTACGGTGGAAATCACCTATCGTCAGGAGAACTGGGATCGGGGGTTCATGCCGCGCGGCTGGGAATGGCGCCTGCACGGGGAAAGCAGCAGCTTTGGTAGCCAGTTTACCTACCAGCAGTGGTGGCTGGATGGAAAGATTCGAGTACCGCTGATCTGGTCGCAAATGCTCACGGTGCAGGCGTTTGTCGGAGGGCAGTACGGGGAAGTACCGGTGCAGAAGCAGTTCCGTCTGGGAGGAGCAAGCGGGTACGATTTCTGGCAGAATCCCTTTTACCGTGCCCGGGGGACGTTTCCGCGGGACTGGTGGCAGCAGGGGCACCTTTTCCTTCCGGGCGGCGGAAATTTGCGCTGGCTGGCAAATGAACCACCCCGGAAGCGGGAATATCTAACTTCGCTGCAATTTAATTTCACTCTGGGGAATCCCCTGAACCTTATCCCCGTGTATTTACCTTACCTTTCCGATATTTTGTTTAGCGGATTTGCCACGCTGGCCAGCGATCCGGATCGATGGCGCCGCACTCCGCGCCTGTATTCCGAAGCGGGGGTTACCATCTCGTTCACGCGGTTGCCCTTTGTACTGAATTATTTCGACCTGGAGCGGGTGCATCTGGATTTTCCTCTGTACACCAACGCCGCGCTTTCCCGGGAGCCATTTCATTTCCGCTGGATAGTGCGCTGCGATTTTAAACGATTCTATTAGTTTTAATTGAGCCTACACTTTGACTCTGACACGGATTAGAAGTCCCCGATAATTGTTTATTACAGTGCTGGAAAATGAATAAAAAATCCCAAATCTCAAAGAACAAATCTCAAATAACAAATCCCAAATTCCAAATTCCAAATTCCAAAAAACAAATCACAAATGTCATATAATTAAAAAAACACAATGTACGCAAAGAAGGCGCAAAGTACGCAAAGAAATCCCAAATTCCAAATCCCAAATTCCAAATTTAAAAAACCGCAACGT
>JALWDQ010000294.1:0-1424 GCA_027039625.1 Calditrichia bacterium
CGCCAGCGGTAAAGAGAATTCGATGGTTGTGGTCGGGTTAAAGGGATTGGGATAATTCTGTTTCAGCACATAGTCGTCCGGAGTGATGATTTTAAGCTCTTTTGCCTGCAGACCTAAATAATCTCCCGGATTGATGGATTGGGTGGAGTCGCCCCATTCGAAGAAAAAGACATGGAACCCGTTTTTACTTAAAGATATACCGTTAATCTCATCGTCGGCGCTACCCTTGTAAGCGGCAACTAGATCTCGATATCCGTCATTATCCAGATCCATGCCGGGATAGGTGTAGAAATCGTTGAAAAGACCGCCCAGTGTGCTGTACACCTGTCCCAGATCATAAACCTGGGTAACCGTGTAGTTAGAAGTATCGGTGACCAATCCACTACCATTATATTCAATATCCACAAACCGACCACCACCACTGTACAGGTAGATATCAACTCCATCACCCGTACCATTGGTGGGATGATCCTGATCGCCCAATGCCCAGGCACTCCAGTAACCCAGATTCTGGAACATGTCGTACACATTAGCAGTGGTTACAAACATGGGAGACACAATTCCAGTAAGAACCCACATTTTACTATCCAAGTTTTGGGAGTAAGCGTTTGTACCATGAACGAAAATAACAGGTGAACCATTGATTTTTGTATATAATGGTTTTGCCTTTACAATAAAAGCACTAAAATCCGCTAAAGGCACTATACTACCGTCCGTGTAAGAATCCGGTCCGTTAATTTGAATGAAGCCCAGTGCAGCACCGGAACCAATATTCCGCCATCCGGCTACAATGATTTCATCCAATCCGTCGTTATTCACATCGCCAATTTCCGTACCACAGGGGACGTAACCATCCGGAGCGATGGTAGATACATGAACCATTCCTTTATATACATATTCCGTATCGATTACAGCATCGCCTCCGGCCAGAGTTCCGGAAGTAACCTGCAGGATGTATAATTTTGCCACATCGAAAGAGAGAAAAGCACGAGGCGGGAAAAGCAATTCGTTCCGACCATCTCCATCGATATCTTGTACTCGAATTCCACTTTCTGTAAGACCTACATTGACGGTAGCAAATGCCGAATCGATAGATTCGTAGGTGAGCTTATAGGTTGGTTCAGTTCCATAATCATTGTCATTTCCGGTCCATTCATAAAAATAAATACCGCGATTGGCCAGCGAGGTGCTATCGGTGGCCGAATAGCCGATGGGGAAGATGATTTCCATTTTGCCGTTATTGTCGAAATCGCCTACGGTTACAGAACGCGGAGAAAGGCCATCTCCTATATTGATAGGATCCAGCACCTTTGACGCCCAAACAAATTCCAGTTGATCGTTTCCTACCATTTCGTACACAAATACGCGACCACCTTTGGAATAGTCGGTGATGAGAATTTCCGGTTTTCCATCATTATCCAGGT
>JALWDQ010000295.1:0-13914 GCA_027039625.1 Calditrichia bacterium
AAAGGGATCATCCCGCAAACCCTTTCCATTCCAGTAAGCGTAATTCTTCCCCATCATATTCCGCGTAGGTAAAGTGCTCGATCCAGTCGCCCAGGTTCACGTACACCTTTTGCCCAAAATACTCCAGTTTGGGGAAATGGAGATGACCGAAGATTACGTAATCGAATCCCTCCTGAAATTTGCGGGAAGCTTCTTGCAGATAATCGGAATCATCCGGTGGGCCGTAACCACTGGTATGGGAACGACTCAGGGAGGAAATCCATTTCGCCAGCGGGACCCCCAGATCGGGATGAAGCAAGCCGTACAGAAAGATATTTATTTTACACCGGAAGATCTTTTTCAACAACCGGTATCCCCGGTCTTTTCGGGCCAACCCATCTCCATGGAAGAGATAAAACCGTTTCCCATCCAAGGAGTACTCCAGCGCATCGACATGAATATGAATATTGTACTCCCGCGAAAGGTAGTCCCGCATCCAGAAATCGTGGTTCCCGGTGATGTAATGCATCTCCTTGCCCAGTTCGCGTAACTGAGAAAGAGCACACAATACTCGCGAATATCCTTTGGGAATGACGGTACGATATTCAAACCAGAAATCGAACAAATCTCCCACAATAAACAACCGATCTCCGTACTGCGCCACGTAATCAAAAAAAGAGAGCAAGCGCTTTTCTTTCACAAGCTCGGATTTTGAGTGGTTGGTTCCCAGATGCACATCTGAAATAAAAAAAGATCGTCCCATAAAGCCTTTGTTCTTTATTTAACATTGTGTGAATTTAGAGCAGGCTCCCTCTAAAATCAACGTTATTCCCACAAACTCAATGAGAGAAGCAAGGAATTTTACCTTGAGAATGTTTTCGTTTGCCTTCCTTGGTCTCACTTTTACATCTCCCTCCCATTCCGATGCTTTGTTTCAACCATATTCCTATTTTGGCATTTTCTTAAAAACATCTTGAAAATAATAGACATACTTTGATATATTTTTCGCCTATTGGGTTGTCAAATAATAAGGGATTTTCGGTTCGATTTAACACAAAGGTAGATGCTGTGAGCAAACAAACGTTCGAAGGTGGTGTTCATCCGTTCGAAGGCAAGGAATTTACCGAAAAGAAGCCCATTGAAAACCTCCCCACCCCCCGCACCGTATTCATTCCTTTACAACAGCACATTGGAGCCCCTACAAAGCCCCTGGTAGCCAAGGGGGACGAGGTTAAAGCGGGTCAGAAAATTGCAGATGCCACGGGATTTGTCTCCGTTCCCATCCATGCTTCCATCTCTGGCAAGGTAAAGGGAATTCTGGATGTGCTGCATCCGGTTTCCGGGCGTGGGAAGGCCATTGTTATTGAACGGGGCGAAGAAGAAAGTGGGGAAGAATGGATAGAGGATTTTGCCCTGGACGAGAACTACCTGAACCTCTCGACTCAGGAGATGCGCGAACGGATTAAGGAAGCCGGTTTGGCGGGTCTGGGCGGAGCCACATTTCCCACCCATGTTAAACTTTCGCCGCCACCGGATAAAAAAATCGATGTAGCGATTCTGAACGGCGCGGAGTGCGAGCCTTATTTAACCGCCGACCATCGCCTGATGCTGGAACATGCCGAGGAGATTATCAAGGGGCTGGAAATCATCATGAAAATACTGGGGGTGGAGCGGGGCATCGTTGGCATCGAAAACAACAAAAAGGACGCCGCCGAGGCCATGGTTCGCGCCGCAGCTTCCTACAAAAACATCCAGATTGCTGTACTTCCCGTGAAATACCCCCAGGGCGCAGAAAAACAACTGATTAAAGCCTTGCTTAATCGGGAAGTGCCCACCGGCGGGTTACCTATGGATGTGGGTGTGGTGGTGCAAAACGTGGGCACCGCCAAAGCGATTTACGACGCCGTAGCGTATCGCAAACCGCTTACCCATCGCGTGGTCACCGTCACCGGGCCGGGGATAAAATCTCCCAAAAACGTGCTGGTACCCATTGGCACTCCTTTTAAAGATGTGGTGGCATTTTGTGGTGGATTAAGCGATGGTGCCCGCAAAATCATCATGGGTGGCCCCATGATGGGTCTGGCACAACCCAACCTCGATGTTCCGGTGGTTAAAGGCACTTCAGGCATCCTGGTGTTCGAAGAGGCTCAGGCGCAGCTTCCGCCGGAAGACCCCTGTATTGCCTGTGGTCGCTGTGTGGAGGTGTGCCCCATGCACCTGCTTCCCACCACCTTGCAAATGCTGGTGGAAAACGAACGCTACGAAGATGCCGAAAAGTATCACGTGATGGATTGCATCGAATGCGGTTCTTGCTCTTACATCTGTCCGTCCAATCGCCGATTGGTACATGCCATTCGGCTGGGGAAACGCAAAGTTCTGGAAATGCGGCGTAAAGCCAGCGCCTAACCATTTTCCCTTTTTTCGACCGATACGGGCAGAATTCTCATAAAGAGGATTAAAAGGAAACGTTAATTAAATACGAGAAAATTAAAAAGGCTCAATAGAAAATGACCGAGGAAAAGGAAAAACTTTTTATTGTCACATCATCGCCTCACGTACGCGATACCGATTCTGTGGCAAAAATCATGTGGACGGTGAATATTGCACTGGCGCCAGCGCTTATTATGTCGGTGTATTTCTTCGGATTTAAAGCGTTGTGGATTACCGCGCTTTCGGTTCTGGCGGCTGTGACGACCGAGGCGTTGATTCAAAAATTGGCTCACAAACCCATCCGGGTTTACGATGGGGCGGCGGTGGTTACCGGGATTCTGCTGGCATTCAACCTCCCCGCTTCGGTACCCTGGTGGATGCCGGTGGTGGGTTCGGTATTTGCCATCGCCATTGTTAAAGAACTGTTTGGCGGGCTGGGGTACAATATTTTGAATCCCGCTCTGGCAGCACGAGCCTTTTTGCTGGCCTCTTGGCCGGTGCAAATGACCGCCAGCTGGGTACCACCGAAATCCGGCACGGTCTCCGGTATTGCCGCTATTACCAGCGCCACCCCTCTGAATCTGCTGAAACAATCCGCGAAAATTATTGCTCATCCGGAATTGTACGACCCAACCCAACTGCAACAGGCACAAGATGCCATCGCCAAACTCTCCAGCAGTTACACCAACCTGCTCATTGGAAACGTAGGCGGATGTCTGGGCGAAACCTCGGTTATTGCCCTGCTCATCGGAGCGCTGATTATGTTCTATCGCCACGTCATCGATTGGCGCATCCCATTTACCTACATTGGGACGGTGGCTGTACTGGCCTGGATTTTCGGTGGAACCGATGGATTGTTCACCGGAAACTGGATTTTCCACATTCTATCCGGAGGGCTTATTCTGGGGGCGTTCTTCATGGCGACAGATATGGTCACCTCCCCCATTACGGCAAAAGGTCAGTACATTTTTGCGGTGGGCGTTGGCATCCTTACCGTGGCGATTCGCGTGTGGGGTGGATATCCCGAAGGTGTCAGTTATGCCATTCTGTTGATGAACCTGGCTGTTCCTTTAATTGACCGTTACACGGTTCCCAGAGTATTTGGTGAGGTGAAGAAAAATGTCTAATATTTTCCGATTAAGTTTTATTCTGGCGATAGTTACGTTAATAGCCGCCTGGGTGCTGGCGGAAATCTACCACATTACCCGGCCACAAATCGAACTTCAGAAACAGGCCAAAACGCGAGAAGCGTTGCAGATTGTGCTTCCGGAGGCGAAAGTCATTAAACCCATCGAACGCAAGGTTCCCGTAAAGGACAGCAAGGGAAATACCCTGTACGAACGTTCGGAGGTGGTTTACTACATTGGTTATGCCGACGCGGATAGTTCTCAGATTGCCGGTTATGCTTTTAAAGCGTTTGGTCCTGGTTACAGTAGCGTAATCGAAATTATGGTTGGTATCGACGCTGCTGGTAAAATTAAGAAGATTAAGATTATTTCTCAGAAGGAAACCCCGGGCCTGGGTGCTCGCTGCGTAGAAGATGACCCATTCGATGGGAAGCACTGGAGCACGGAGCAGTTTGTAGGGAAAACCGTGGACGATTTGAAGGTAGATAAAGACGGCGGGAAAATTGTGAGCATCACCGGTGCCACCATTACCTCCCGCGCCATTACCAATGCCATAAAAAACAAGCTCCAGAGCCTGTTACCTGAACTGGGCATCACAGCCGAGGCTTCCAATAAAATTGGAGGGTAAAAACCATTATGACTTCGTTGAACGACCTGACGAAAGGTATTTTGAAAGAGAACCCGGTGTTTCGGCTGGCGTTGGGATTGTGCCCCACACTGGCTGTGAGCACCTCCATCAATAACGCCATTGGAATGGGTATAGCCGTCATCTTCGTGCTGGTCAGCTCCAACACCATTGTTTCGTTGCTAATGAAGCTGTTTGAGAAAACCCTTTCGGAAGAGGGGCTGAAGAGCATCAACAAAATTCGCATTCCCATTTTTATTGTGGTCATTGCTTCCTTTGTCACCATTGTGGAAATGGTGATGTCGGCTTACTTCCCGGCACTCTCCGAATCCCTGGGAATTTTCATTCCGCTTATTGTCGTGAACTGTATTATTCTGGGCCGTGCCGAAGGTTTTGCCAGCAAAAACCCCGTGTTCGCCTCCATTATGGATGGTCTGGGGATGGGCATTGGATTTACCATTGCTCTTACGGCGATTGCCTTTGCCCGGGAGTTGCTGGGGAGTGGACACCTGCTGGGCGCCAACATCCTGGGCTCCGGCTACCAGCCGGTTTTACTCATGATTCTGCCTCCCGGAGCTTTCCTGGTTATCGGATTGTACCTGGGTGGTTTGAACTGGCTGGAATCTCGTAAAAAATAATCGTTAGGGGAAGAACACATGGAATACGGCATTTTTCAACTCATCATTCTCTCGATTTTCATAAACAACTTTGTACTGGCTCGTTTTCTGGGGTTGTGTCCCTACATGGGTGTCAGCAAACAACTGGATTCTGCCGTTGGCATGGGGCTGGCGGTTACCTTCGTGATGACGCTGGCTTCGCTGGTTACCTGGTTGTTGTACAACTTTTTCCTGGCACCGACTTACCAGAGTGTGTTTTATGTAATTTTCAACACTCCCATAGAGAAAGTACCGGACCTTACCTTCCTGCGCACCATCGTATTTATTCTGGTGATTGCAGCGCTGGTGCAATTCATCGAGATGTACATCCAGAAGGTGAGCCCCACCCTGTACAAAGCACTGGGAATTTACCTGCCCCTCATCACCACCAACTGTGCCATTCTGGGTGTGGCAGTGCTGAATATCGATATGTTCTTCAAAGATGGTTTGCCTCTGCACAACAGCTTCATTAACACGCTGGTACAGGCATTCGCTTCCGGACTCGGATTTACGCTGGTGCTCATTTTAATGGCCGGAATTCGGGAAAAACTGGAGTTGGCCAACGTACCTAAGCCGTTCCGGGGTCTCCCCATTGCCTTCATCGTCGCAGGATTGATGTCCATTGCATTTCTGGGATTTGCCGGAATGAGCGTGGAATAGAATTGACCTCTAATCGTAACCAAGACCATGCCCCCGACCTCTTTTCGGGGGTTTTTTGTTCCCCCGGCTCGGGGAATTTAAATCGTCTGCAAAATTCGTTTTCAATTTAAAAGCAGGCTTATTTTTCAAGAATTTCCTTATTATATTTGTGGATTGAAAACCTTGCGATTGAGGCGCTGTGAAGTACGAAGACAAAGAAATGCCATTTCTGGAACATCTGGAGGAGTTGCGCAACCGCATTATCAGATCGTTGCTGGCGGTGGTTGTTGCTGCGGGACTTTGTTTAATTTTTTCCAAACAACTGTTGAACTTTCTGCTCTGGCCAACTACCCGGGTAAACTTGCCGCTGGAAATTCAAGTGCTCAAGGTTCAGGGCATGTTCATTGTAACTCTGGAGATTGCATTCTTTGGCGGGCTGATCCTTAGCTTGCCGTACATTTTGTACCAGATCTGGGCGTTTGTCGCTCCGGGACTGTATCCCAAAGAACGACGCTACTTTCCACGCCTTATCACCTCGGCAACCTTCCTGTTTCTGGCCGGAACCGCTTTCGCCTATTTCTTCATTTTGCCCTTTGCTTTAAATTTCTTTTTAAAGCTGGCACCACCCAGCGTGAAGACCAATATCGCCATTGATTTTTACATTGGGTTTGCCATCCGGTTGCTGGTCATTTTTGGACTCATCTTCGAACTCCCGGTGTTGAGTTTCTTCCTCAGTAAAATTGGCATTATCTCCCCACAGCTAATGCGGAAATACCGACGGCATGCCATTGTGCTTATTTTTGTGCTGGCAGCCATCCTGACACCTCCCGACCCCTTTACTCAAGTCATGCTGGCAATTCCTTTAATTGTACTTTATGAATTCTCCATTTTCATCTCGAATTTTGTGTATAAATCTAAAAAAGAGCGGCAGGAAGAATACGAGCGGGAACAGGCCGAACAACAAGCTCAAAAAGAAACATCGGAAGCGCCGCAGAGTGAATAATCGGTTTATTACAGTACCCGGAAGAATGGCTTCTGTGCATTCTCTTCCTATTAGCGATTCAATTTATTTTCTCACACCCATCCGGGGAGATATTTTTTTAAATTACGGACGGAAACAAGATAGGCTCCGTTTGATGCGAACTGTGTAAGGCGAAACCAACATGGCTCTTTCTGCAAAGAAAATTTTCAAACCTTTTTCCCGCGATCTCAGCATTTTTCAGGATTATTTTAAAAAGAGCATGGCGTCCAATGTGCGCATTGTGGATGAGGTGGCGAAATATCTGGTCCGGCACAAGGGAAAACAGTTGCGCCCCATGCTGGTGATAACCTCCGCCCGCACCCTGGCAGATCCCGGTGAAAAAACCTATCTGGCTGCAGTCGTGGTGGAACTGCTGCACACGGCAACTCTGGTCCACGACGATGTGGTGGATGAATCGGAAATTCGGCGTGGTTTCCCCACCATTAACGCCGTTTGGAAAAATAAAATTGCCGTGCTCATGGGGGACTACCTTCTCTCCAAATCGTTGATTATTGCCACCGAAATTGGGCATCTGGAGCTCATGAATATCATTGCCAACGTTGCCAAACGGCTGAGCAAGGGGGAACTTCTGCAAATTCAAAAATCCCGCAAGCTCAATATCAACGAATCAGAATACTTCCAGATGATTTCCGATAAAACCGCTTCTCTCATTTCCGCCTGCTGCGAAATCGGAGCCATCACGGTAAACGCTACAGACCGGGAACGCGATATTCTGCGCTCCTTTGGCGAATATCTGGGAATCGCTTTTCAGATTAAAGATGATTTACTGGACTACCAGAGCCGCTCCAGTATTCTGGGTAAACCGGTCGGTCACGATTTGAAGGAAAAGAAAATCACCCTGCCCCTTATTTACGCCCTGGAAGCGGTGGGAAAGGACGAACGGAAACAGATTACCCGGATGTTGAAAAACGGGGTGGAGAAAAAGGAAATCAACTACATTGTAGATTTTATTATCAAATACCAGGGAATTAAACGGGCGGAAGCGAAGGCACAGGAATACAAAGACCGGGCCATCGCGGAGCTGGATAAACTTCCGCACACGAAAGCCCGGGAAGTACTCCAGAACCTGGCTGAATTCGTCGTCAACCGTAGCAAATAACCGATTCAAGCGCACCTCTATGAAGTACTCAACTCTCTTTTCAGTTCTCATCCTCGTTCTCTTTTTCTCTCAATGCAACCGACCGACATACCAGCCCTTTAGTGAACACGAATTGTTGCTGGGTACATTCGTTCACATTACTATTTACGATTCCAGTTTGAACCGTGAGCTGGCAGCCCGTGCCGTGGATAGCGCCTTCCAGAAAATACGAGAAATCGAAGCTCACACCAATCCCTACGACAGCGCAGCGGAGATTTCTGCCATTAACCGTCAGAGCACAGCAAACAAACCCGTTTTTCTTTCTCCAGTGCTTGCCCCGCTCCTGCAACAAGCTCTGAACATTGCCCGGGAGACCAACGGAGCGTACGACCCCACACTCTGGCCGGTATTTCGATTATGGCATTTTGGAACAGACAGCGCCCGGGTGCCGGATTCTCTCCAAATTGCTCACCTACTCCCCCGGGTCAATTTCCAGAATGTGCTGCTCCAGAACGATACCCTAATTTTCACCCGGGAGGGGATGGGGTTAGATCTGAGCGGAATAAGCAAAGGATATGCCGTGGAGCAGGCGCGCCGGGTATTAAAACAATCAGGTTTTCGCAACTTCATCATCGACGCCGGGGGAAATCTGGGGATTGAATGGCACCGGAGGGATTCGGTTACCGTGTATATTCGTCATCCCCGGAAAGAAGGGCAATTCCTTGGCAGCTTTAAGGTGAACCGGAGTTGTGGTATCTCCACATCGGGTGATTATCAGGACTTCTTTCTCCAGGATTCCATTCGGTATCATCACATTCTGAATCCCGCGACCGGTTATCCGGCGCGCGAAGCGGTGAGTGTTACGGTGTGGGCACCCGATGCCCTAACTGCTGACGGTCTCTCCACCGCCCTTTTTGTAATGGGAGCTGACCAGGGTATAGCTTTTGCCAGAGCACATCCGGGAATTGAAGTCCTCTTTGTACAGGAAACTTCCCGGGGTTTAAAAGAAATTACCACCGCCGGATTTTCCCGGCGATTTACACCCACGAATTCCACCAACCGGGGGCGGTAAATCCCATGGTAGAACCTGCTCCACAAAAAATTCTGATTATTCGACTTTCTTCTCTGGGAGACATCGTCCTCTCTTATCCCCTTCTCTCCGCGCTGCACAAACACTTCCCACACGCCGAAATTGATTTCCTGGTGCGTCCGGAATACCAGGAGCTGGTTCGGTACCATCCCGCTGTCCACCAAGTGCTCTTATTGAACCCGGAAAAAGGGTTGTTTTATCTGTGGAAACTACGCAAACAACTTTTCCAGAAAAATTATGATGTGATTCTGGATATCCACCGCAATTTGCGAACGTTTGTTCTGCTTGCAGGCACGCGCTTCAAACAAATTATTTTCAGATTGGTGGGAAAATCCGCAAATCCTCGGGTCTATCGGGTAAAAAAACAGCAACTGGCACGATTCCTTCTGGTTAGGTTCAAAATAAATTGGTACCGGAGGTTGTACGGTGGAGCGTTTCCCGTGTGGGAAAAATACCTTCGTACCGCTGCACCACTGGGTATTTCTTCTGCAGAAACTACCCGTAATTTCTACTACCCGGAAAACGCGCGGCAAAAGGCGCTTCAAATTCTTAAAAACGCTGGTATTTCCACCCCTTTTGTAGTGATGGCTCCCGGTTCCCGGCATTTTACCAAGCGCTGGCCAGCCGAATATTTTGCGGAACTGGCAGAACTTATTTTTCAGCGCTACCGACGCCCCACCGTGTTGGTCGGAGGTTCCCAGGAAAAACAGGTTGCCCGGGAGGTGATTAAGCACGCCCGGAGCGTTCCCATCACCTCCGTGGTGGGACAATTATCGATTTTAGAAACTGCGGCGGTAATCCACCGGGCTTCCCTGATGGTTACCAACGATTCCGGATTAATGCACATCGCCGATGCTCTAAATGTGCCCCTGGTGGCTATCTTTGGCTCCACAGTGCGGGAATTTGGTTTCTTCCCCTCCGGGAAACATGCCCGGGTTGTGGAACATCCGGGGCTTTCCTGCCGCCCTTGTTCTCATATTGGACTGGAAAAGTGCCCTAAAGGGCACTTCCGCTGCATGCGGGAGGTGACTCCCGGGCAGGTGCTCGAGACAATTACCAACCTTCTTGCTGAAGCGGAAAAATAAGCCCTATTCCCCGATTTATTGCGGGGTCGAAGAGTCCTTCCCGTTTTTCCTTTTCGATGCATAAATAAAACAAAAGGCCATCCCGGGCAGGATGGCCTTCTACGTCAAAATTACCTTTTTACAACAGCACAACTCGGGAGGGTTGTACTACAACAATCATTGCTTCCCAAAAACACCGCTCTGGAGAACCGTACTACCATCGCGAGTCCTTTTTCCATCCCGGTTATTGCTTTAGCGGTTCCATTTCAAACCGTAATCCTGCAATTTCTCCCGAATATATTGTTTGGCGTTTTCCACTTCCTGCTTTACCACCTCCGGAGGTACTCCCTGAATCATGGACACTTCTTCGGGAGTAAATCCTTCCATTTCCACCAATTGTAATGCCTGACGCCAGCGATTGGGTAAAAGAGAAATTACCCGATCCACCGTTTCTTCAATCTCTTCCTCTTCGTACCAATCCTCTGGTTCCGGCGAATTGGGATCTGGAATCACATCCTCGATTTTGACTACATCATCGGGCTGGTAGTACTCGTACAGTTCGGTATCCAGATCATGGACTTCCACCGTTTTTTCCAGGGGAACGCGCCGGAACCGAATTTCCTTCACCTTGCGCTTAATAATGCTCTCGATGGTCTTATAAATTTTTTCCCGAACTTCCTTCTCGTTAAAATTGGGCTCTACTTCTTCCGATATTTTCAGAACAGCCTCATCCAGCACGTCCTGAACCATTAATTCACCCGGTTTCAAAAGTCCCTGGTAAATTCGATTGCGAATCTCCCGATAGGCAAAGTTGTAAAAGCGCTGAAAATGTTTTTCAATAAAATCCAGGTACAGCTCCTGAGTTTCTTCGGGAGTACTCGTTTTTAAAAGCATCTCTTTGTAAGTTGGTCGAATCTTGCGTTTGTAATCGGGTTCATGACGAAGAAATGCTTTAAATTTTTTTACTTCACGAAATAAACTGTTAAACGCCTCATTGGCTGCTTTAGAGAGTTTATCGGCACGTTTTGAGGCGCGAAGTGTTTTGTTGGGCAAATCCAGAATAATGTCCACATTGTATTCTTCCCGTTTGCTGTGCTTCTCGAATTTAATTCTTAATTTAACCATGTCTGGATCAAATTTTTCCAGCATTTTTTCCAGTTTTTGAATCTTCCGCTCCAGCGCATTTTGCGTGTGTTCATCCACGGCAATTCCATTGTGCACAATCTCTCGAATCATAAAAAGATCCTCCTCATTCGTTTAATTGAAAATTCTTTTTCTTAAAACTTCTTGCTTTAAGCATTTGTTTCCAGTAAATTTTGCCTGCTTTTAAACAAAAGATAGACAAAACAATGGCCAAAGTAAAAGAGAAAGTAAGAAAAGAAAGTTTTGCTCCGAAGTTTCATTTTCCGCTGACACGAATCAACTTCTATATTCTATTATTAGGAGTCGTTATCCTGGTTGTTGGTTACATTTTCATGTTACTTCCGGATGATCCGGATGCATTTCTGACCCGGACCCTTTCTCCCATTGTTTTGGTTATTGGCTATTTGGTTATCATTCCTATCGGACTGTTTTATCGTAAAAGGTCTTGAGTTCCCCCACACGACTCTCGGGCGCTTAGCTCAGCTGGTTTAGAGCGCCGCCCTTACAAGGCGGAGGTCACTGGTTCGAATCCAGTAGCGCCCACTCTTTTATTTCCCTTCATAATCTGATTAAACCGGAATGTACTTCTGTTTCTTTTCCCTCGTTCTCTAAATATTGAAAGGTCAATTCGACATTGTTCTATTTTTCAGGTACTTTAAGAATTTACCTTCAAAAGTTTTTCACATTCTTTAAATGTGGTGTGAACTTTTCTTGAAATCGCCAGAAAGAAAATCGTCGGTTCGCTTTTTTCTTCAAAAAATTGCTTTTTCACTTCCAGAACTTTTCACATTATTTTCATATTGACCCGGCTATTTTTAAAAGAAAAAAAGACCTTCCCTCTGAAATTCACAGGTTGATAATTATGATGATGATTTCTTTCTTTTTTAATATTAAAAAATTCTATTGTATCATCTTCTGCAATTCAGCTATTGCATTAATTAGAAAATGAGCTCCTTTTAATTCTTCAAGGGGACGAAATCCATATGTTACTCCGCAAGTGTAAATTCCTGCCGAAAGACCACATTGAATATCTTGTGGACCATCTCCTACAATGATTGCTTGTTGGGGATTTACCTGCGTTTTCTTTAGAACATAGTGAATAACTTCCGGATTTGGTTTTTTAACTGATAGAGAATCTCCCCCTAAAATTAGATCAAAGAAATGATGAAGTTTAAGGTCCTCCAGCACCTTCCGGCTAAATCGTTCCGCTTTATTACTCACGACCACTTTTTTCTTTTGATGAAAAAACTGGAGTGTTTCCACCACACCGGGAAATGGACGGGTAAAATCCGTGAGGTGCTGTTCGTGGTGAGCATAATACAGTTGTAACGCCCGGTTCAGAAGTTCCGGGGTAACCCGTGTTTGAGTTTCCAGACTTCGTTCCACTAGCCTCGTGATGCCATCCCCCACAAAGGAACGGATTTGTTCTACCGGTAGCGGAGAAAGGTTTAATTGTTGCAGCACGTAGTTGGTGGTCTGAGCAATGTCCAGGGTGGAATCTACCAGTGTTCCGTCCAGATCAAAGATAATCAAATCCACAGAAACCATAAAAATCCTTTCCAGAAGGTTTGCTTAAATAGATTTAAAAATAATAATCGGATATAAAAGAAGAAGCAAGGAAAAATACAGAAGGGAAAATCAAAATAAACTTTTATATCCTTGAGATATTTATGTACTTAATATTTTTTATAACATCTGTTGCGGTTTTAAGGATATGACTATTTGAGATTTGCTATCCTGGAATTTTTTACCATGTTTTTCCCGAAGCGTTAAGAACAAAAATAATTTCTGGTATTATCGGATAAACTGCTGTCATTCGGCTCAAATAATTAAGAATTCAGCCAGAAATATCCCTGTTTTGCCATAGAGATTTTTTACTCAGATTGACAGGAGGAGACCAGTGCTCGCATTTTAAATTATCGCTGTAAGCGGAGGTGAAGTATTCCATCATAAATACAAAACTACTTTTCCCATAAGAAGCAAAGCATGGCCATCATATGATACCCAAAAGGAACGAATCAAATAAATATTGAAAAAGGAGTTGGGTTTAAATCGGGTTTTGTCAATTGTCTGCAATTCGAATACTCTATCGGGATTGCAATGATATGTAAGAATTATCAGGGGTACTGGGGTTTTAATTTTATGACTCCCAATGATGTTTTTTTATCATTAAATTGGGTAAAAATAGGTCATTACCTTTTAAGAGATTCCGAAGGTTAGTATGGATATTTTTACCTGCAAAACTCAATAAAAAGGGTTTTTAGATAAGTAGAAACAAAAATTCTTATTCTGTTCAGTTTTAATGAGTTCATTGGTTAGGATGTTATTTAAGTTAATAAATCAAAAAAAATGATAGTTGAATAAACAAATTCTTTATATCATTGAAAAATTTAGTTCTATTTTGTCATAAAAAACGGGGGAACGTTTCATGAAACGCTGGTTTGCATTTATTGATTTGTTTGTCATCTTTTTTATGATATTCACCTCAGTCGTAGCTTCGGAGTCGAATTATTTCACAGACCGTTTTCTGGTATGTTTCCATAAAAGCCTTTCCCATATTGAACCGAGGATAGAAAACGGCACGGTGCAGGTGGGAATCCCTTCTTTCGATCGGCTATGCCGCCGCTTTGGAGTGGTTCGTATGGAACGCTGGCTCACCAGCGCCGATGAGCGGGACGTGGATGGAGAAATTAAACTATCCAACATCTACCGGCTTGTGCTTTCCGATAAATCCCGGCTGGAAGAGGCTCTAAAAGCGTTTGCTGAAGTAGAGGACATCATCCGGGTAGAACGCGAATTTTACGACACACCGGATGTGTTTCTCGATCCTTACCAGCCGAACGATCCTTCCTTAAGCAGCCAATGGTACATTTTTAAAATCATGGCCGATTACGCCTGGGGATTGTGGACCAATTTCGGGCAGGTGCCGGCTGATACCACCGTAGTGGTAGCGGTGGTGGATATGGGCATCGAATGGACTCATCCGGATTTGATAGACAACATCTGGGTAAATCCAGGAGAGGATATTGATGGAGACGGAG
>JALWDQ010000296.1:0-1422 GCA_027039625.1 Calditrichia bacterium
TCTGCGCTTATTCGGGCGGATGATGCCGTTCCCGGCAGCTTCCTGGGTAATAATCCCATATTTTTAAAGCAAATTTATGATGATCATATTGAAGTTGGTATTTCCAGTAGCACTGGTGGGGTATCGGGTAGCGGTATTATCACTCAAATACAGTTTACTTTCAAAAAGAATCTACTCAATGCGAAGAATGTTCACTTCACATTGAGTAACATATCGGCAATTGATGCCAGTGGGCAATCGATTGAACTCTTGCCCAGTGTAAATCCCATCTCGGTTTTCATCACTATTCCTCCACCAGAAATCCCTATTTTACTTTCACCTTCAGATGGGGAAATCAACGTCCCTCTGAATCCTTCTTTCCAGTGGGAGGCTGATTCGCTTGCCTTGGGATACCAGTTTCAGCTGGCATCAGACAGTGTTTTTTTCAATACTCTGGTAGATACCTCTCTTGATGCAAACCAATTGATTTTTTCTGAGTCCATTTTAGACTACGAAACCACTTATTTTTGGCGAGTAAGGGCATCTAATAGTAGTGGGATCAGTGACTGGTCCGCCCTCTGGCATTTCACCACAGTAACCAATTTCCCACCAGTGGTAGTACACCCCATACATGACCTTCAATTGCCGGAGGATTTCCCGCCAATCACAGTTGTGACTCTAGATACGGTCTTTGAAGATAACGAGGGGGATAGTTTAAGCTATACAGCAGCAGTATTATATGGGCAAATTAATTTGTCTCTCCTTGGTAATTCTGTGGAGCTATTTTCTCAACCGAATTGGAATGGCCAGGCTGCTGTGATTGTTTCGGCGGATGATGGATTCTCGCGAACATTAACCTCGGATACTTTTTTAGTGACGGTGACTCCGGTAAACGACCCGCCAGTGGCATTTGATGACAGTACTATTACTGTAGAAGATACTCCTGTAACCATCCGGGTACTGGCTAATGACAGCGATATTGAGAATGATCCGCTATCAGTGGTTTCGGTCACTCAGGGTGCTCACGGAAGTGTGACTATTAATCCAGACAGCACGGTGACCTACACTCCAAATGCTAACTATAACGGCACAGATCAGTTTAGTTATGTGATCAGCGATGGCAACGGGGGACTGGATACCGCTTCTGTGTTCGTTACGGTAACTGCAGCCAACGATCCGCCGGTACTTTCGCCCATTCCGGATGTGAATTTCGACGAGGACGATACCCTCAGCTTTCTGGTGAGCAACTGGTACGGCTATGTCACCGATCCCGATAATCCCGACAGTACCCTGATGTGGAGCTTTGCCGGAATGAGCAATGTTTTCGCTTCGGTGGTGGGTTCCAATTTTGTTTTCACCGCTGCTCCTAACTGGTTTGGCAGCGAAACCATTCAGGTTATTGTGAGTGACGGGCAGTATGCAGATACCACCGGTTTAACGGTG
>JALWDQ010000297.1:0-288 GCA_027039625.1 Calditrichia bacterium
TTCCCTTCCTTATCCACATCGATTTTGCTGGAGAAGAGGTGAAACGATTCAAAATCGGAGGTACGCTCCCCTTTTACCAGCACGCCCACATGTTCCGGTAAATGGAGAGGCTGTTTGCGGAGGGGTTTGATAAAAATGTTGGAGTAACCACCCCGATTCCCCACAAATACCACATACTCCCGTTTATCGGCATCCCGGAAATATGCCGGTTTGAAATTGTAACCATCCCGAACAATGGTGGTAGTGGTTACCCGGGAAAAATCCTGCTCTTTGATGAGTGGGTAATAC
>JALWDQ010000297.1:298-1421 GCA_027039625.1 Calditrichia bacterium
CTGTACTTCCAGATATTTTCCATCAGGAGAAGAATTTTCTCTTCCCCGTAATGTTCGGCAATATATTCCAGAATGGCCTGCCCTTCCTTGTACATCATATAACTACCGGAGATGCGGTACATCTGGGAAAGGGGAACGATGTAATTGTTCAACACGGCATCTTTAATGACCATCTCCGCCTGCGCGTCCCAGGCGCTGGACCAGTATTCCGCCAGCCCTTCCACAAACCAGAGGGGTGGATAAGTACCTTCGAACCGGGCATGTTCTTTATTCACAAAATAAATTTTACTATGCATGAATACGTGAACCAGCTCGTGATAAATTACTTTGCGAAAGAGGTTCACGCTGCCATCGCTGGGAATAACGACCCGTCCTTTCACGAATTCAAAAAAGCCGCCCACACCTTCCGGGACAAAAGCCGGGGTAATGTTGGTTTGTTCGAAGTGGAGGTGGGAGCTGTAAAAAATGAGCGGTATGCGTCGGTTGATGGAAAAATTAAATTTGTTTTCCAGATAGTGATAGGCGCTTTCGGCGAAATGTGCCCCCTGTTCGGCCAGCGTCTCCATCTCCGGGTAGTAAAAAATGTCGAAATGCTCTGTTTTCAGCACGTGCCAGTCGAAATGGGTGTACTGCACCTTATTGCGACCATAATAAAACCACTGGGCGGGCAGAGAACTTACCCAGAGCATCCACAGCAACAGAATTGTGAGATAATACCTGGGTCGCATGATTGTTTACCCGCTTTTTAAATACAATTAAACAGCCGGGGGTTAAGAAAGGATTCACTCCCTCCGGCTTTACTCAAAAATAAAAAAAATAATGGGAAAAGAAAGAGAAAAATTGTTCACCGGGGGACGGAGTAAAGTTTAAAACAATGATTTATTTTTTGTTAAGAGGGAAAGGAAACAGCACAAGATTTAATTAAGTTTTTCCTTGAAATGCAATTGTTGTAAAATTCATTCTGAATTCTTCTTATTTTCTGAAATTAGCTCTGACTCCGAAAAAATATGAATGGCATTACGAATATCATCACCAACCGTTTTCCAGTCATTCGAGAGTGCTTCAAAATCCTGTTGAAAAGGATATTTCCTTGAGTAAGTGATAAAAATATGATTGCCTTTTA
>JALWDQ010000298.1:0-1420 GCA_027039625.1 Calditrichia bacterium
TTACCGCAAATAAATCGCCAGCAGTCCCACCAGCATATCGGCTTTTAACAAATTGCTCACCCGCTCCAGACCGGAAAAACTCTGGTCTATTCGAATCCGGTACAGGGCATAAAAAATAACCGGATAAACCCCTATTAGACACACCATCAGGTAATTTATCCCGTACCATCCCGCAAGGTAGGGTAGCAGAATGAGTGCCGCCAGCAAGAGATAATTCAAATTTATCAGTCGCAAGGCAGCATGCTGGCCGTACACAAGCGGGAAGGTTCGTGCCCCCTGACGAGCATCCCCTTCCATATCCTGAACATCTTTAATAATCTCACGTCCCAGATGGTAGAAAAAAGCAAACGCAGCGGGAATTAAGGTGTATCGCACCCGAAAAACAGCCAATCCTCCGTACACAAAAGCCAGTGCCGAAGCTAGGCTCACTGCCAGATTTCCCCACAAAGGGGTGCGTTTTAAGTAGGCAGAATAAAAATACAGGAGTAGAGATACCGAGGCAGCAATCCCAAAAGCGGTGGCATGGATTTCCAGTGCCAGCAGCAATCCCACAGCAAATTCCAGAAAAGAGAGCTGACGTGCTCGCCGGGGAGAAATCCAGCCCGCGGGCAACGGACGATGGGGTTTATTAATCCGATCGATCTCCACATCAAAATAATCGTTGATGGTATTTGCCGCAGCGGTAATGATGCCCGCCGAAAGGCAGGCCAGCAGCACATTCCGCAGGGGCATCAAGGTACCGGTAATAAACGCGGCAATAAATACCGAAAACATGGCAATCAGTACATTGGAGGGCCGTGCCAGCCGCACTACCGCTTTGAGGAAAGAGATCATTGGGATTTTTCGGGCATTTTTTCGACAATCGGTTTTAATCCTTCCCCGGGAACCAGTTCATATTCCGAGCCACAGTACTTACAGCGTGCTTTCCGGGGTGTGCCACTTTCTGCTGGTAGGTCTAATCGCACCCCACAATGGCACATCCATCCCACTACTTTTGCAGGTACACCAACCATCAGGGCATACGGGGGTACATTTTTCGTCACCACCGCCCCGGCTCCAATGAAACAAAATTGCCCCAGTGTGATTCCACAAACAATGGTCGCATTGGCACCAATGGAAGCACCTCGCTTCACATAGGTGTCGCGATATTCATCTTTGCGGGGAATATGGCTACGGGGATTCACCACATTGGTGAATACCATGGAAGGGCCGCAGAATACATCGTCTTCAATGTACACATTATCGTAAATGGACACATTGTTTTGCACTTTTACATTATTCCCAATAGTCACCCGGGAACCAATAAATACATTTTGCCCAAACGAACAGCGTTCGCCAATCCGTGCGCCGCTCATCACGTGGCAAAAATGCCAGATTTTAGTTCCTTCTCCAATTTCTACCGGTTCATCGATAACACTGG
>JALWDQ010000299.1:0-1417 GCA_027039625.1 Calditrichia bacterium
TATTGATGGAAATACCGTTGACCTGATAAGCGATTTCGTTGGAACGTCCGCCGCGGATGTGAATATTTCCCGCGTTATCTACGACCACACCTGCTTGCAGGGCAATTACATCGCGCAAACTGTACACTGGCAACTCATCAATCTTTTCCGAAGTTACCGCCACCTGCGTGTTGGTTAAGTCCTGGCGAATGAGAGGATTACGCTCACCATAAACCTCAACCGCTTCCATTTCCAGGGTGGTTTGTTTCAGCTTCTGATTGAGACGGGTGGTAAAATCCACATTGACCCGTACACCTTTTACCGTCACCGTCTGATATCCAATATAACTAAACGTAATATTGTACACACCCGGAGGGACATTCAGTATCACATAAGCACCATCCATATCCGTGGCAGCACCCATAGAGGTGCCCTCAATAATTACATTCACACCGGGTAATCCCTCCCCGGTTTCGGCGTCCGTAACCACGCCCATAATTTTACCGGTTGTTCCGGCAAATGCCGGGAGGGAGAACAAAAAAATGCCAATAAGCCAAACAGAGAGTAGGTTTTTTAACATACCACAAATCCTCAGATATCTGTTTCTTAAATTTAAATCTTTAAATTTGGTAGGACGTTGGGAAAAATTTAAGGGAAAAGTCTTCACATTCATTCGGCACCTTAATACTTCAAATATAACGTTTGAAATTATAAATAATTTTTTCTTCGAAATCAAATGTATAATTAAACTGAAATTTACCGATTACACCTAACTCAGGCTGATTTCAAATTTTAAATTATTGGTGCGAATTTCTACATTTATTTTAACCAAAAATGATACTATATTGACACGGCCAATCTCCCCAAATAATGCGACCACGCCGGGCTTTCTAAAAGTGTTAATTATTGTTAATTTCATGAATTTTAAGATGTTATTTTTGAAGAAAATTTTATTTGAATATTAAAAATGAATATGCTAATATAGTACAGGAATTGGTAAAAATAATAGTTGAAATTAAAGTGGGAGTCAGCAATAATAAAAAGAATTTAATTAATGTTTTTATTGACTTTTGGGCATTTTCTCATCATCTTAGCAATTAAAGAAAAAAGGAGGAAAAGTTATGAACAAGCGGTACACACTCGTTTTGGGGTTTTTGGCTGTTATTCTGCTTTTTACCCTGAATCTACAAGCTCAACCGTCGCCGGGGCAAAACGAATATCGTTTAGCAGCCATTAATCCCCGGGCGCATGCGGGACAGGATACGATTGATGCTGACGCCGGACGTGGAATCTGGGTGGCAGTTAACCCCGACCTGGATAATGATGGAAAACCGGAAATTCTCATCACCGACTATTCCAAAGGTGGTCGCGTATTTGTGTACGAAATGGTAGGAAACGATCAACTGGAATTTGTTTGGGCGTCAAAGGTGCTGGATCC
>JALWDQ010000300.1:0-1417 GCA_027039625.1 Calditrichia bacterium
TTATTCATGTTTCACACCTCGTCATGGTATTTGGTTATTTCTGAGAAAGAAATTAATACCCGTTACGAAACAAAAACGTGATTCGGGTTAGCACCCGCCAATCTTTCACAAAATAAATATTGCTGGCCTGCTGCACATCCAGTTGCAACACAGCCACCTGTTTCAGGCGATATTCTAATCCCGCGCTAAAAGACAGGGCATCTTCGCTGATACGAGTGGTGGTTCGTTCATAATTGTAGTAACTATGAAAAAGATGGGCTTTAATTCCCCAAAAAATCGGGAACCGAATGTTGCCAAAATACCCCACATTCTGCCCGCCGAAACCGTTTTGATAAATCACGCCCAGAGTTCCATACCGACCACTTAAGGTGAGCAACACTCGGGAGTCCGTATCGGAAACATTTCCAGGGATAATCTGAGTAATTCCGTACATGGTGTAAAAATATTGCAACCCGACCTGTGCCCATTTAAGCTGGTAGTACATTCCCAGCCTGAGCTGGTTATGGGCGCGGACTTTAAACATGCTGAAAAAAGAATCTTCATAAATGCGTGGGCGCTGGGAGCTGTATTCTGCCACCAGCGTCCAGGGCAAGGTTAGATAAGTTAAGCGCATCCGAAACAGTTGATATTTTTTTTGCAACAGATTGTAATCCATCCGTACATAATAACCGAACCGGGGAATGAGCTTTCCGCCCAGACTTACCCCCAACTGCCGCCACACTGCTTCTTGTTGACGAACTTTCTGAAAAAAGCTCACTTCCGTACGGAAATGTTGGGAAAAACGTAGAGCAATTTGTCCCCCAGCGGCATGGGCTTCGTTCCATTTGAGGAGATGAAACGTTCGATTGGAGGCAGCCAGCATTCCAGCCACTAACCGCAACCGCACTTTTGAGCTGGGAGCAATTTGCAATTGTCCCCCATCAATAACGCCATTCATCACCCCATAAAACAAAAATTGGCGACCGATTTTAATATGCACTTCCGGTTGGGGCTGCCAGAAATAATACAAATTGTACACCCGTTCGGCAATTTCCCCGGGTTTTCCTCGCCGGGCAAAACGCCAATAGGTGTTCAAATAATTGCGGGGCAATTGCTTGCTCCGGAAGCGCAACCAGAATCCGTGGTACATATCCGTTATCCGATTGCCTTGCGCATCCTGCCAGAGGTAGAAACTGTTCTGCCAGTATCCATTCAGGGTAATTTGCGCATTTATGGGGAGAACCAACCCGAGTAATAAGATAAAACTAAAAGTACCTATTATCCTGTTCATAATCACCCTTTGTGATTTATGATGAATGGAAATTGTTGCTACCTACATTAAGACATTAGGAATTAATACATATTCCATTTATTCAAGAATCGTAGTACCATTAAAAAAGACTGGAGAATTCGAGATTAATCTTTTTATTTACATAAA
>JALWDQ010000301.1:0-675 GCA_027039625.1 Calditrichia bacterium
GTTTCGCCGGTTTTGCTCAGCCCGTGAGACTCGCTCATCAGCCGGTTGATTTCATCAATGGGCAATTGAAAGACGAGCACACCCAATTTTGTGCCATTCCCATCAAAAATTGGTGCGGCAACAAAAGACGCGGGGAGATGTTGAGGACCGTATGGTGCGAAATCGACAATCGTGGCAAAGTTAGGGTCGTTGCTGTTGGCTGCCAGTTGGAACACTTTGCCCAAATTGGTACCTGCATAACTGCCGTGCTTCAAATCTGCGCCATAATCATCACCTTTGGCGACAGTGTATTCCACCAGCCCTGTTTGGGCATTGATTAGAAATAAATCGTAAAACCCGTAGTTTTCGACAATTTTTTGCAGATAAATATGCAGTTGACCGTGCAGCGCGCTGTATGCGCTGCCATCTTTGGCATTGGCTAAATTTGCCTTGTTCTGATAAAGCGCAACATATTTCGCCATCTGTTCGGCGGGGGTGTTGCCATTGCGGTTGGCATCTGATTGAACCACCAAGTTCAACGAGCGCATACCATCAACAATGAATGGGTTTTGTGCCAGCACGTGCGCATCTTTGATGCGTTCCACAAAAAAACTTTCTACCTGTGCAGTTTTTATATCGCGTACGGAAATCAAATTGTTAATGGCGGCGGTTTGCAGTGCGGTTTGCGCTTTCCAC
>JALWDQ010000301.1:685-1414 GCA_027039625.1 Calditrichia bacterium
GCTTCTTGCTTCCTATCTGATTGACTGACAAAACTCAAAAAACCTATAAATGCGATATACCCCGAGATGTATAATCGAAAAAGAAGCGCATGTCATTCCCGCGAAAGCGGGAATCCACTATTTTTTGCTGTGGATTCCGGATATTTCCCTGCGGGAAATTCCGGAATGACATTTAAAATTTGTAAATATTTGTGGTGGATTTTTTATCAAACCGAGATTTGCCATAACATAATCGAAGATAATCCGCAAAACCGGTGTCAGAAAAAAATTTGTCAGTCAATCAGGGTTTCGGGTTCAAAGTTACGCACTGCGTTTCACTCAATCTATTCGCTATTCGCAGATTCGCTCATTCGCTATTCGCTACTCGTCATTCGCTATTCGCAAAGTTACTGACATTATACCCCGATTGTCGTCCAAACATAAAATTGACGCACTGCGCCAATATCAATACAATACCACAAACAATCTGTGAAATACAACCCTGCAACCCTGCTACCCTGCAACCCTGAAACTTTGAACTTGAGTCCACTGAAAAAAGGTGTAAAAATTGGTAACCGTACAGCGTGTGATTGTATTCTGAACAAACTATTGGCTTGACCGGACTTTCACCCTCCCCCTGCCCCCTCCCTCAAAGGGAGGGGGAAAAATTCCCTCTCCCTTTGAGGGGGAGGGTTAGGGAGGGGGTGTGTACCCTGTACAGTTACAAACTTTAAATTCTCTGTGTCTCTG
>JALWDQ010000302.1:0-1411 GCA_027039625.1 Calditrichia bacterium
CCGGAGCCGAACGGCGGCGCTTGCGACGGGGACGATCCTCTTCCTCCAGCACCGAATCCGGTTCCATGACCTTCTTAATTAGTGCTCGCACACTATCTCCCCGGCGTAATTCCTCCCGAGGAATGGCTTCGGATTTGGGAAGAAACATTTCCGTACGATCCACCACCAGGAAATATCCCGAACGCGTCACCTGATGCACATCGCCAATAATAATCTCACCTACTCGTTCCTTATATTCGTTGTAAATTTTCCGTTTCTCGTATTCCCGAATGCGCTGCAGAAGCGTCTGTTTCGCAATGTTAATCAGCCGCCGTCCAAACTGATCGGGACTTACCACTTCCACGATCTCTTCTCCCATCTCAATGTCCGGATCTATCTTCCGGGCATCTTTTAACGAAATCTGGGAAAGCGGGTCTTCCACTTTCTCTACCACCTCTTTCTCGGCAAAAATTTCAATATCCCCCCGATCCATGTTCACGATTACGTCGAAACGATCCGTGTCCCCGTACTTTTTCTTAAGCAGGGTTAAGAAGATATCTTCCAGAATATCTCGCAACTCATCCCTGTCAATTCGTTTTTCTTTAGCTATTTGATTTACAGCTTCGACAATTTCACTACGCATTGTTTTTTTCGACCTCCAAATAAGTTTTTACCAACTCAATTTCACCACAGCTTTAATAATTTTGTTTAATGGAATAGAAATATTCCCTTGTGGCACATTTAGTACAATTTCTTCACCATTGAGTTCCAATAATGTTCCTGTGTAATCCTGACGTTCTTCCTGCTCATCCTGATAAATCACACGCAACTTTCGACCGATATTTTTCCGGAACTGCCAAGGTTCGGTAAGTGGCCAGTTCACCCCCGGAGAGGAAACCTCCAGACGATAATGCCCTGGGATGGGATCGTACATATCCAGCACATCTTCTATTTCCCGGGTCAACCGAGTAATTTCCTCCAGGGTGATACCGCTCTCGGTATCGGCGTAAATCGTCAGCACCCGACTATTGGGCTGGCCCCGCATTTCCACCTTCAACAAGTAGAATTCCGTTCGGTCGAAAATCGGTTGAATCAATGTCTTTACTTTCTCTTCCAGCTCGTGCATTAGCACCCTGAATCCTTCCAGATAACAAAAAAGTGGGTTTCGCAACCCACTCATCCGACTTCAAATATACATAAAAAATTCAGGCTTTGCAAGATATCTTCAAAGATTCCTCTCGAACGAAGGATTTCCGTATCGCCTGAATAAACAACGCGTTAGAAGAAATCCCTGCAATCGTATTACTGAATTTTTTTCAAAGGAAATACAAAAATAATGTTGAATTGATTTTGAGAACCACGAATCAAAAGAATTGATACTTGCCCACGAATCACTGGAATGGGGACGAATAAGAAGTATTAATATGGTTAT
>JALWDQ010000303.1:0-1411 GCA_027039625.1 Calditrichia bacterium
GGAAACCGGAAAGTTAACCCGTATTACCAACACCCCCTGGGAAGAAGGATTTCCCATTTTCTCTCCCGACGGAAAGAAGCTGGCTTTCACCTCCGACGAAAACGGGATTTTTAACATTTATCTGGAAGACCTGGAGACGCGGGAATATTATCCCATTACTAATGTCATCTCCGGAATCTTTCAGATTAACTGGAATCGCGATGCCAGTAAACTGGTGTACACCACTTTTTACCACGGCGGATACGATGTGTATTTAATCAACGATCCGCTGGAGTTACAACCGGTTAAATTGCAGGAAACGGAGTTTGTAAAGGAGATGCGGGGAGATAAGCTGCCGGTGTACGCCCGGGATTGGCAACCGGAAGGGGAGGCGGACACCACAGGTGCAGAGATTGTTCATGCCCCGCAGAAAGATGCGAAAAAAGAGAAGCCCAAACCCCTGAAAGGGGAGGCACCTGTCGATTACAGCCGTTACGTATTTGGGAAATATGCCCGTCACACCCAGCAAACCCGGAAACGAAAACAAGTGGTGCTTTCCGAAAGTCAGTTGAAGGACGAAGAGGGGAACTACCGGGTGAAAAAGTACAAGATTAAATTTTCGCCGGATTACGTAACGGGTGCTGCCGGGTACAATACCTTCTTCGGGTTGCAGGGTTACACGGCACTGGCTTTCAGCGATTTACTGGGCGATCACAAAATTTACCTCACCATGAACATGTGGGCCGATCTGCGCAATAGCGATTTTGCCGTGCAGTATTATTATCTAAAGCGACGCACCAACATCGGAATCGGTGGTTACCACCTGGTGTACATGTTTGGTGATTATTTCTACGGGTTGATGCGTTACGAAAATTTCGGCGGTCAGTTTACCGCTTCCTATCCTTTAAGCCGGTACGATCGCATCGATATAAGCGCCCTTTCCTTCAATGTGTATCTGGATTATCTGGATTTACCCCTGCCCACCGAGAAAGCCCACACGGTGATTCCCGAAATATCGTACACCCACGATAATACCCTGTGGGGATTCCGCTGGGGTGTGCTGGGTCTGGTGGATGGTACGCGGTATCAGGTAACGTTTCGCATAAGCCCATACTTTAGTGATATTGGGCGGGATTTTAAAACCTTCGAATTCGACTATCGGCATTACTTTAAACTTTCGCCCAAATATCAGTTTGCCGTGCGCTTAAGTGGCGGATTGAGCTTCGGGAAAAATGCTCAGCAGTATTTTTTGGGAGGGGTGGATAACTGGATTAACCGGAAGTACCGGGGCGGCAATATTCGCATTCAGCGGATTGATGATGTGTTCTTCTCCCGCTTTGTGATGCCCCTGCGGGGGACGTTCTACTACGAGCAGGTGGGGAATCGCTATTTCCTGGGGAATTTTGAATTTCGCTTCCCGGCCATTGAGTAT
>JALWDQ010000304.1:0-13801 GCA_027039625.1 Calditrichia bacterium
TGTGTGCCTGGAAGTTCGGGATACCGGCATGGGCATCCCTCCTGAGTATTTAGACCGAATTTTTGACCCTTTCTTCTCCAGTAAAAAAACCAAAGGGACAGGTTTAGGGTTGAGTGTGGTATACGGTATTGTGAAAGGCCATAAAGGGGTGATTGATGTTTCTTCCAGACTTGGAGAAGGAACCACATTCCGGATTTATCTTCCGGTCACTACCGAGAAAGCAATTCATAAAATTACGGGTGACGAGACATTGCAAACCGGGACGGGAACATTGCTGATTGTTGATGATGAAAAAATGATTCGAGAAACTTTGCAGGGAATGCTGGAAAGTTTAAACTATCATGTAATGACGGCAAACAACGGCCAGGAAGCGCTGAAAATTTATCAGAAAGAAAAAGAGAGAATTAATGCCATTATTATGGATGTTCAAATGCCGGTTATGGACGGAGTTGAAGCTGCCGCAAATATTCTGAAAATAAATCCCGAAGCTTGTATCATCTTTACCAGTGGCTATGTAGATCCCGCTTTGTTCGAGGAATTAAAGAGAATGGGATATCAGTATTTTTTAAAGAAGCCTTATAAGATTGGTGTTTTATCCGATATTATAAAACGAGCGTTAGGAGAGAACGGAAAAGTGATTTAGCCTGGGGAATGTTGCAGATTTTTACACAGGGAAGTGGGAAAAAAACAGGGACGTCTTGGTTTTGCAACATTCCCTTTTTTTTCCCCTGAAACGAACCTAATGTTCTTCTTTTAAATAACTTACCCACAACATTTACTTCGCGCTAATGGAATCATTGTTCAATGAAACTCCTTGTACCCTAGGAGGGAATCCGGAAATCTTCCCAATAGCCTCAGAGAAAATTGCCTCCAGGTAGCATGAATAGACGGTTTATCCATCCAAACTAAAGGAAGAAATCCGGAGTTTTTCAGATAGAATAAACCTTTTTGTAAAATGAAACAGCAGGTAATTCTCCATGGTCATCCAGTATGGTGATTAATAAAGCACGATGATTACGCGAGATGTAAATGGATTGAATCTTGTAAGTGTTTCCTGTGTTTTCCCCAAGCCGTTCCACCTGTTTTTTAGAGCGCCGATAGACAAATAGTACTCCAGAATTTAGGCTTAATTCCAGAGCTTGGTTATTTAAATATACCAGATCGAGAATTATGGATGAACCGTTAATTGGAGCCTGAAGAATAGCTGGCACCACACCTCTGGAATTGAATATGATTTTCTCTTCCCCAATGACAAATGAATGGGGGGATTTAGCAGAATCGCTTCGTAAGTTTTTAAATATCAGAGCCACTTTTTTACCTCAGCTTCAATATTCTGTTCAAAGCTCAGTATTTCTGTAAACTTTGTGCCAGGGTGACAAAGGATTCCCCCGGCAAAGTTCAATGTCCGGGGGATTATCACAATATCCTATTTCTCTTCGCGTTAATGCGGCATCATTCCGGGCATTCCCGGCGGAGGAGAGGGCTTCCCGGAAGGAATGGTGTAGAAAAGTGTGTACGGGGTTGTGCGAATATACTGTTTTTGTGCCCGAACGAGTTGTTCCCGGGATATCCGGGAAATTTCCTGGTAAATCTGGAAGAAAAATTCCGGTTTGCGTCCGCTGAATTCGTTGATTCCCAGGGTAAACGCCTGGCTTTCTCGACTGGCTCGCCGACGGGTTAAGGCCGCAATAATGCTGTTTTTCGTTTGGGTAATCAGCTTTTCGGGTAAAGGATCGTTTTTGAATAATTCAATTTCCTGAATTAATCCCCGAATAGCCCGTTGAATATTCTCCCGTCCGGTTCCCATCGTTGCCGTTAAAGCGTAATGATTTTGCCAGCGGGAAATGCTGGTACCCAGACGGTACGCCCATCCTTTCTGTTCCCGGAGGCTAAAAGCAATCTGGCTGCTTAGCATCTGATTAAGTATCAGTAATGTGGGGGCTTCCGCCGGGTCTGCTTCAAATGTGTATCCCAGATAAATGTACGCCTGCCGGGAACCCAATTGCATGCTGTCGCGGGTGGTTTCGGTAGTGAGCGGGAAATCCGGAATCTCCACCTGTCGGGTGGTCGTGGGCATCTCCCGGAAGTAGCGTTCCACCGCTCCGAAAACCCGGGTAGAATCCAGGCTGCTGACAATGGTTAAAATTGTGTTATTAGCCGAAAAATATTCCCGATGGAACTGCTTGAGGTCTTCTGGTGTAATGCTGGCGATGCTCGCCGGTGAGCCCCAAACCGGTTGTGCCAGGGGATGTTCCTTGCCAAACAACATCTGATAGTAGCGATATTTTCCCATCATCCGGGCGTTTTTTTGCTGGCGTGCTGCCAGAAATTTCATGGTACCCTGCACCTCGGGGAAAACGGCATCGAGATCGGGGTGCAGCACATTGTCCGATACAATTTCCATCGCCGTATCGAAAAACTGATCCAGGGTAACGAAGCGGATGTAGGAATATTGGGGAACATTGTAATAATCGTCGTAGGGGACAAAATCCCAATCGTAGGCTTTGACTTCTGCACCAATTTCCTTCAGTCGTCTGTCCAGCTCTTCTCTGGAGAAATGCCGGGAGGCTTTGAAGAGCGCATGGTGCAGAAAATCGGCAATCCCTTCTTTTCCTTTGGGTTCCCAGGCTGCCCGATTCTTAAAAAGAAAATGCATCGCCAGAACCGGATTATCGGCATTATGAAGCAGAATAACCGTGAGTCCGTTTTTCAGTACACCGCGGTAGATGGTGCTTTTCCCTTTCTGCTGCACCGCTTGCCGGGTAAGGTACGGGGTAATGTCGGTTTGTTGAGTCCAGTTACCTTTCCGAAAGAGATGCGACGGTTGCTGGAACGATTCCTGGTAGGTCTGGATGACCTGGTGTACGCGGGATAAGGGCGTCTCTAACAAAGCGGGGATTTTTTTTGTGAAAGCCGACACACCACCTACGGTTAAATCCTGTGCTTTCAGAAACCCGTAATACAATATTTTTTCTGTTTGAAGCGTTTCGTGAATGGCATTTTCCTGTTTGATGGTTTGCAGCTCTTTCTCGTTCGGGAGGTGGTGTTTTAGTTTGTCCAGTGCTTTCAGAAATGCCCGGCGAAAATCTTCCGGGGTGACGCTGGCTTCTGCGGAAGCCGATATGGTAAGTACCCCAAATTCGGGATGAACTTCGTAATTGGTACCGATGCGCTTTACAGGCAAGGACTGACTCATCTCCCGAAGGATGAAAGAATTGGATTCCGCCAGGGCATATTCATAGAATAATTGAAAAGGAATATACGCATCGGAGGCGAAAGTGGGTGCCGGTAGCTTCAAGTACAGAGTATTGCTTTTACCTTCTGCCTCCTGATAAACAAAGGGGAAATGTTGCGTAAGCTGGTAAGTGTTCCAGGGCAGGGGATGGGATTTTTCCTTCCCAAAATACTGCTCCATCTTCCGGAGCATGGTTTCTGTATCGAAATCGCCAATGATAATGGCAATCATGTTATTGGGAACGTAGTAGGTATGGTAGTAATCCACTACCTGCTGGCGTTTCATGTTGCGTACCGTCTCTTCTGTCCCAATAACTGGCATGGAATAAGGGGGATGTTGGTAGAATGCCTGGCGCAATGCCTGTTCTTTTTTGAAATCGGGATTTTCGCTATCCTTGCGAATCTCCTCCGCAATAATCCCTTTCTCCTTTTCGAATTTCTGGGGTGGGAAGGTAGAATGGAAAAGCATGTCGGACATAATATCCAGCGTGCGGTCAATTTGAACTTTATGGTTAAGCGCCATGTAGGTGGTGTAATCTTCCGAAGTCTGGGCATTCAGATAGATGCCGTAAAAATCCAGTTCGTCGTAAAGCTGCTTTTGCGTGCGTTTCTCGGTACCGTTGAAGGTCATGTGTTCCAGCATGTGGCTCAGACCGTTGGTTTCGGGTGTTTCGTTTCGCAAACCGGTTCGCACCACCACCACCGAGGCAATTAAGGGATTGGTGTGGTTCTCCACCAGAATCAGTTCAAAACCATTGGAGAATTTATGATAGGTGTAGGGAGGAAGGTGAAATTGAAAGGTGGAGTCTGCAAAAAGCATCACCCGAAAGATGAAGAAAAACAGCAATATTTTGAAAATTTTCATTATGTACCTCGGATTTTTGATGTGAATACACTTCCACGGGTTTTCCCGGATTCCCGGGAATTGTTCATTCCAGTAAAGGGGTAATTAATTTAATTAAAGTGTTAATTTGCAGTTTCATTTTACGCGAAAAACATTCGGGATTAGAAACGAAGCAGGTTTCGTTGAGACAGGCTTCCAGAGGCTCCCGACAGGTTTGTTTGTAGTAGTAGTTGGGAATGGGTTCGTAGTTGTTCCGGATTTCCTGAAGTGAAACGGTGGTATCGAATTTAATTTTGTTTAAATACTGGATTTCTTTTTCCAGAAAGTCCCGTACCTGTTGCATCTCCCGGGCATCGAAGTTCTGGAAAAGATCGTCCAGCGGATCGCCTTTTTGAATCCGCAGTAAAATTTCGCTTTTCTCCAGAATTGTGACGTTAGAGTTATTGTTATTCATACTTACCTACCTGAATTTTGGAGTAAAATTGGGATTTAGTTCCGGTTAACGCAAATTCTTTTTTTAACTGTTTTAGAAGCAGATAACTTAAGTAGGCAATGATACTCCCGGAAAGAAGTCCGTACAAAAGCATGAAAGGGAAAAGGTTCAGAATTACCGCATTCCGGAAGAAAAGGAAGTACCCTGCCAGTAACTGTCCGGCACCGTGGAGTCCTGCTCCCGCCACGCTAACCGCCCAGATGCCAAAAATTCTGAAGTGGTAAAGAAGAATCATTCCCAGCACAGCACAGAGTCCCCCCGAGAGGGATAAAAAAAAGCCGGGGGTGAGAAAAGTGCCAATAAACAAGGAGCCCAGAATAATCCTGTACAGGGATACCAGAATAGCGGCTCCTGCTCCGTACCAGTAGAGGGCAATTAACGTAGCCAGATTTGCCAGCCCCAGTTTAAGCCAAGGGATGGGGCGGGGAATGTAGGCTTCGAAGACAAAGAGAATCATCCCCAGCACAATGAGAACCGAAAGATGAGCTTCTTTACGACTATCCGGTAATCGCATGGGGAGCTTCCCGGTTATGATGTTTTGTTTCACTTCCAATGTAAATTACAAGTTTTTTGGGAACGCAAACGATGGTCTGGTACGGTTTATCAATAAATCCGGTGTGCACGCAAATCTGTTTGGGGCAATCGTTTTGCAGGATGCGGATTTTCCCGGGACGAATTTCCAGCACCACCGGTGGATTCCATTCACGTAAATAGAATTGTTCCTCATGGTCTAAAGGAAACTGGTATTTTAGATGACCGGCGATTTCCACATAAGCGATGGGTTGGGAAGCTGTAAAAAGAGGTTGGGCGTGAAACCAGTAAACGGGAAAACCCAATAGAAGGATCAAAATAAAAATATCCCAGGTACGAAAAAAATACAGCCGATTCACAGGTTTATTCACTTCGGTTTAACAGTTTGTTTAAATCACTCTTTTTCCCAACCAGGATGAGAACGTCGTTCTCTTCGATGACAGTTTTAGCGTCGGGCATAATCACGGTTTCTTTTTCCGTGGGAGTCCCGGTATCGCTGAGCACGGTCTTTTTTTTGCGAATGGTAATCAGGTTCAGACCGAAACGGGAGCGCAATTGCAATTCTTCCAGAGATTTTCCCACAAACATCTTCGGGGCATCAATTTCGGCAATGGTGTAAGGTCCTGCCAGGTAGAAAATTTCTTTGAGATGGGGATGCATCAGTGTGTAAGCCAGTTTTTCTCCCACTTCCTGTTCGGGTACCACAACCCGGTCGATTCCCACAGCCTTAAGAATTTTCTCTTCAATCGTTTTGGTTGCGCGGGTGATAACTTTGGGAACACCCAGTTGTTTCAGAATTACAGAAGTAAGCAAATTGGATTCGAAATCCTCCCCGATGCATACCACGGCTACATCTACTTCGTGGATGCCCTGGGCAATTAATGCGTTTTCGTCGGTACTATCCAGGCGCACGGCCACGGAAACGTAATCCTGAATATCCTCTACCCGGGACATATCCTTATCCACAGCAATAACCTCGGCTCCTTTCTCCGTTAGAGATTTTGCTACGCTTTCTCCGAAAGTTCCTAATCCCAGAATAGCAAATTTCTTCATCGTTTTGCACCCAAATATGATTGCGAAAAATATACATGGTATTTGGTGTGGATTCAAATCTTTTCAAGATTCGTTTTTACGAAACCGAAGTATGTGGGACCGCAACGGGAACGAAAGTTTTTTAATAATCAAAAAAAAGTGTCGTGATATATCTCACCGGATTACACTATACTCCTTATATATTCAACTTGTTATTTTGCAGGGGAAAGAACATCATTTATCATTTCATGATATATGCAAATAAAATATCAGAATAATTATATATTGCAAGGAGGTTCTTTATGGAAAGATTTTTACCTGGCAAGTTCATTTTGCTTTTACTCCTTTTAATAATTCCCTCCGTAATATTTGCAATTGGCCCTGCGCCACAATTATTAAAAAGAGTGAACAACGGTGAAATTCCTGCACCCCAATTTTTAGAGAGACAGTTGAAAGCGACATATGGGGAAGAGAATGTACAGACCCTGGATATCGATTCCGAGTATAAAGGATTTTCAGGGACTTTCAAAGCGCTGGCAATTTTGATTGATTTTCCAGATAAGCCAGCACAAACCGATTCTTCCACGTACGACAGTTTACTGTTTGGAAACAGCCTTGGCAATTTAAAGCATTATTGGTCTGAGGTCTCCTACGGGAATTTCACGTTAACTACAATTAATATGCCGAGTTCGTTGCGATGGTTTACAGCAGCCGAAACGCTAATGTATTATGTGGGTTCCGATAACGGTTGGGGAACTTACCCCAACAATGCCCAGAAATTGGCGGAGGAAGCGATTCTGGCTGCCGATCCCTATGTAGATTATTCCCAATATGATAATGATAATGACGGAGATGTGGATTTAATTTTCATTATTCATGCTGGTTCGGGAGCGGAATTTACCGGGGATAGCACTGATTTCCTTTCTGATTATGGAGTTCTCAATTCTGCCCTGACTCTGGATGGAGTGACGATCGAACATTTTACCCTGGAGCCCGAATACTGGAATTCTCCTGGTGATATGACCATTGGGGTATTCGCTAGAATAATGGCGGAATATCTCTTTAATATTCCCGTGTTATGGGATTGGCGCCAAAAGGCTGGCGGACTGGGAGATTGGAGTTTGATGGCGACAGGAAACTGGAATGGCCCTAGTGGTTTGGGAGCCTATCCCGCAATGCCGGATGCCTGGAGTCGCTGGCAAATGGGGTATCTTACTCCTATCGTGCTAACAAACGATACCAGCCTGACCATTCCCGCAGTGGAGGATACCGGGATTGTGTACCGTGTTTGGACCAACGGGATTCCCGGAAACCAGTATTTTTTGCTGGAGAACCGCCAGCAGACCGGATATGATGCTTACCTTCCGGGGAAAGGACTGCTGATTTATCATGTAGATGAATCGGTAACTTCTACCCCACCGAACCGTTATCCATATTATCCCGGGAATACCACAAAAGGTCATTATTTCATTGCTTTAGAACAGGCCGATGGAGAGTGGAAATTAGAGAGAGCTCACGATAATGGTAATGATGGTGATCCCTTCCCGGGCAGTACAAATAATCATACTTTTAATTCTAGTTCAACACCCAGTTCTAAGGATTATGCTGGAAACGATACTTATGTTTCTATCACAAATATTAATGAAAGCGGAGGAAATATTTCTGCCGATATTCAGTTAACCCATGCTTTTAGCTGGACGGGAACAGCTTTGGTCTGGGAACCAGATGCAACTCCCATCTCCGGTCAGTATTTTAAAACGTTTCTGGAAGACTCTGGTTATGTTGTGGATACTACACCGGAAATATTGTTAATAGATCCGGATAGTTTACAACGATATGAATATATTTTTATTGCTCTGGGAATGTATCCCAATAACCATGTAATTAGTGATACAGAAGCTGCTGTGCTGGATTCTTTTTTGAATTTACCCGGAAAAAAAGTTTATATGGAAGGTGGAAATACTTTCCGGGATGATCCCCAAACTTCTTTCCACACTAAATTCAATGTTGGGGGGACAAATAAAGCCAGGGATGACTTGTATAAAGTGGAGGGGGTTGAAGGTACGTTTATGGATTCTCTGGAATTTTCTTATAATGGAGAGAATAATGCTGTCGATCGTCTGGCCCCTCAGAATGGCTCGATTGCCATTTTCGAAAACCCGGATATTTCCTATTACATTTCGATTGCTTATGATGGAGAGTCTTATAAAACAATTGGTAGCAGTTACGAATTCGGTGGATTGGTGGATAATACACCACTCCACACTAAACAGGATGCCTTTCGACTTATTATGAAATTTTATAATGATAAATTACCAAAACCTGCTCCTCGAGATGTGGTTGGCGGGAGTTATTTCAATGGGATGATACCCCTTACCTGGGATGAACCAGCTAGTTCTCAGCAGGTAAATGGAAGTCGAACCGATACCCTGGTAAGTTATCGTATTTATCGCAGTACTACCCCGGGTGGACCCTACACCCTTATTGCTGATGTAGATGTGTCCAATCGAACTTACAGCGATCATGAAGATTACATTGACACAACCGTACATAATGATTCTACCTATTATTATGTGCTTACTGCTTTTTATAACGACACCACCGAAAGTCCTTATACCCACGAAATTTCTGCTACTCCCACTGCCGACAGTGTGCTTACAAAACAATTGAATTACTCTGGTTTTATACCTGTACTGGATGGTGTGTTAAGTGCAAACGAATGGGATGATGCGGTACGGTTTGCCGTGCAGTCCGATACTTCTCTGGATTCCATTTTTGTCTATATGAAAAATAGTGAAAATCATTTGTACATCGCGCTGGACGATCCCAACAATACTCATGATGCGGATGATAACGAAATTGATATCTGGTTCGATGACGATTTTAGCAAAACTTGGGATCCAACCGCTACGACCACTGAAGGTGCATTTATAATTACGTATGAGAATACAGATTCTATTAAAATACGATTTAAACCGACTTATGGTGCGTATCCGGATAGTATTAATTTCGAACCCAATGTGTTGTGGCCCACGGGTGTCTCGGCAAATGCTTCTATTGCCAGTGGCCATATGGTATGGGAAATCGATATTGATTTGCAAAATAGTATGCTTACAGCCAGTATGGGAGATACTATTGGGCTTTTTATTACCGAATATGATGGATATACCTATCTGAATCATTATTATAACCACAATGCGGACTGGCCTTACGGCGCTATTTATGTAGCACCACAAACCTTTGGACCAGTGATACTGGGAGTGAAACCACCTATGCCGGAAATTGAAGTGAATCCTGCTTCCATATCGGAATTTGTAGTAGGCGAAAGCAGTGTGGTGGATACACTGTGGATTAAAAATGTGGGCACACTGAAATTGGGTTTCTCCATTTCAGATTCCTCTTCGGGATGGTTGAGTGAATCGCCTCTGGCAGATTCCGTTGCTGCGGGAGATAGCTTGCCGGTACTGGTTACTTTAGATGGGACTGGAATGGCTTCCGGAGTTTATAATGGATGGATTAAAATTGCTTCGAATGATCCCTACGATACGCTGGTTACTGTTCCGGTAGAGATGAGAAAAGTGCATGCCTCGATTCGTTCTGCCAGCTTGGACAAATCCACTTACAAGGCGGGCGAAACAATCAATGTTTATGAAGAAATCGACACCTATCTTAGCTCTCAGGTTGTATTAGTGACAACCAGTTTGCTGGATTCCCTGAATTCAGTAGTGGTGCAAACGACACGTTACGTAACCCTTCTGGATTCCGCAGACGATGGATTTACCGAATTGCTGGATATCCCCGATACTACGGCAACTGGATATTATGATGTGAAAATTGTAGTGACGGATAGCACTTCCGGAATTCTGGAAGATACCACCCGCCTATCTTTATTTATCCGACTGTTTGAAACCTGGCAGGTACCCATGACCGTAGCCAACGATTCCTTGAGTATGGTACGATATTTCGGAGGAGATAAAAGCGCCACGGATGGATATGATTCCGGTCTGGATGTGGCCACAACGGTTTCCGGTACGGAATTCGATTCGTATTTCTACATCACTGCCGTACCCAATTACCTTTCTACCGATATTAAGAATTGGGCGTCTCCTTTTACTGCCAGTAAGGATTGGGAACTTCATATTGTGAATACCGGCGGTGGCAATTTCACCCTCACCTGGGTACCGGATAGTTTACCTGCCGTGGGTTATTTCAGTATAGAATGGAATGGACAGAGTTATGATATGCGAACCACGGATAGTTTGGCTCTCTCCGGAGATGGAGTGGCAACTATCCATTATACCTATCAAAACGAAGTGTCTTTCAACTATAATTTCCCGGATGCAGGGTGGTACATGGTTTCCCTTCCTGTAACGCCAGCAGATAGTTCGGTCTCTACCCTATTCCCCGATGCCTTGATTGCTTACAAATGGGATAACGCGAGTCAGTCCTATAAAGCAGTATCTAACCTTTCTACCGGTGTGGGATACTGGTTAGCCTTTTACAATTCCAGTAGTAGCACCATTAGTGGAACAGCATTAAATAGCTATTCCGGGCATTATACGCAGGGATGGCATATGATTGGGGCATTGTACGATTCGGTGGATTTCTCCAATCCCAATGATAATCCCGATGGTTCCATTTTGATTACTTATGGATATAACCACAGCACCGAGCAGTATTACGCCACCACTACGCTGGTACCCGGGGAAGGGTATTGGATTGCAGCTTATCAGGATTGTGATTTAACGGTGTCCTCAGGAGCACTAACATCAGCTCCGGTGGCTCAGGGGCTTGAGAATCAACCCCAGTGGCAGGAGTTTGTGGCTAAATTTGGAAGCACTCCACCGCCACCTCCGGGAGCAATGGGCCTGAATCTGCCAGGTTTTCCGGTTAAGAAGTTTACCCTTTATGCCAATTACCCCAATCCCTTTAATCCCACGACCCATATTCGTTTTGCGATTGATAAACCGGGTAAGGTGAAATTGGAGATTTTCAATATTCTGGGGCAACGCGTAATCACCTTACTGAATGAAAATCGCAAACCCGGCGTGTACGAAGTCATCTGGGATGCGAAGGACGCACAGGGTCACAAAGTTCCTTCGGGAATTTATTTCTACCGTCTGAAAGCAGGCGATAAAGTTGCTATTAAGAAAATGATGCTATTGAAATAAATTTTTATGTAATTACAATTATTAAGGGAAGAATCGAGAAAGAAATTATTCAGGAGGAACTGACATGCATATATTCTTTCGTTTTAAATCTTTAAGAATATTACTGATTACATTTTTTGTACTTGGGATTACAAAAGCATTTGCAGGTAATCCAGTAACTACCACCTGGAGTATCCCGATTACAGTTACAGTAGGTTCAGTCCAAAATGACCTTTATTTTGGTACTCATGTAGGAGCCACTAATGGATTTGATGTAGGTATTGATACTTTGGCCCCACCAAATCCTCCTGGGGGGGGATTATATGCTTACTTTACAATTAATGAACCTTTATTTAATAAATTAAAAAAAGATTATCGTTCAAATACAGATACACCTAATGATTGGTCATTGGAAATTACAGGCCTTTCTGGAGATGCCGGAACAATAACCTGGGATGCTAGCAATTTCCCAACTGGAACAGGAAGTCCCGGTGTTCTTACAATTAATGGTCAAGATATGTTGACCACGAACAGTTACAGTTTTTCTGGGAACCAAACAGTAGTTATCCATTACGAAGCCCCTACCAATAACCAGGCACCTACGGCAGTCAATGATACTGCTACGACCAATCAAGGAACGGCCGTTACGGTTAACGTATTGGCCAATGATAGCGATCCCGATGGTGATGCACTTATGGTGTCTTCGGTAGGGAATCCGGTAAATGGAACTGCCATAAACAATGACGATGGTACGATTACTTATACACCCAATGCGGGTTTTTCTGGAGCAGATAGTTTCTTTTATGAAATATATGATGGCGATACCGGTTATGACACGGCCACTGTGTACATCACCGTTATTAATACCAATGACCCGCCCATCGCAGTGAATGATACGGTGACAACCGATGAAGATAATTCCGTTACAATTGATGTACTGAACAATGATAGTGATCCCGATGAAGACAGTATTTATGTGTACAATCTGGGAACACCGGTGCATGGAACGGTAGTGGATAATGAAGATGGCACCGTCACTTATACACCGGATACGAATTTCAACGGGGCAGACAGCTTCTCTTATGTGATATCTGATGGAAATGGTGCATACGATTCGGCAATGGTTTATCTAACGGTAAATCCGGTGAACGATCCCCCGGTAATCACCTCCACCCCCGATACTACTGCAACTCAGGGACAGTTGTATCAGTATCAGGTAACTGCGACTGATCCCGATGGGGATGCCCTGACTTATTCTTTAACCACAGCACCAGCATTTTTGAGTATCAATAGTTCCACAGGGCTAATCAGTGGAACCCCGGGAAACGATGATGTCGGCTCCCACACAGTAACTGTCCAGGTGTCTGATGGGGTTACCCGTGATGTGGACACCCAAACCTATACTTTAACGGTTGAAAATGTAAATGATGACCCCATAGCCAACGATGATTCTCTTACCACAGATGAAGACACGCCGGGCACGGTAAATGTGCTGGCCAATGATACAGATCCCGATGAGGATGAGCTTACAGTGACCAGCGTGAGCAATCCTTCCCATGGTGTTGTAACCAACAATGGAGATGGTACTATCACTTACAGTCCGGATGATGATTATTATGGTACGGATAGTTTCACATACACCATCAGCGATGGGAATGGTGGTACGGCGACTGCCACGGTACACGTCACCGTTAATCCGGTGAACGATCCGCCGGTTGCCAATGATGATGTATTAACGACTGATGAAGACACGCCCGGCACGGTAAATGTGCTGGCTAATGATAACGATGTGGATGGAGATAGTTTAACTGTTACCTCGGTTGGCTCACCATCCCACGGTACAGCGGTCAACAATGGAGATGGCACCATTACTTACAGTCCGGATGATGATTATTATGGTACGGACAGTTTCACCTACACCATCAGCGATGGGAATGGTGGTACGGCGACTGCCACGGTACACGTCACCGTTAATCCGGTGAACGATCCGCCGGTTGCCAATGATGATGTATTAACGACTGATGAAGACACGCCCGGCACGGTAAATGTGCTGGCTAATGATAACGATGTGGATGGAGATAGTTTAACTGTTACCTCGGTTGGCTCACCATCCCACGGTACAGCGGTCAACAATGGAGATGGCACCATTACTTACAGTCCGGATGATGATTATTATGGTACGGACAGTTTCACCTACACCATCAGCGATGGGAATGGTGGTACGGCGACTGCCACGGTACACGTCACCGTTAATCCGGTGAACGATCCGCCAGTTGCCAATGATGATGTATTAACGACTGATGAAGACACGCCGGGCACGGTGAACGTGCTGGCCAACGATAGTGATGTGGATGGGGATAGCTTAACTGTTACTTCGGTTGGCTCACCATCCCACGGTACAGCGGTCAACAATGGAGATGGCACCATCACTTATAGTCCGGATGATGATTATTATGGTACGGATAGTTTTACCTACACCATCAGCGATGGGAATGGTGGTACGGCGACTGCCACGGT
>JALWDQ010000305.1:0-216 GCA_027039625.1 Calditrichia bacterium
TCGTTAAAATTCAAAAGTCCCATGAATTGATTGTATTCTTTGGGAACCACATTCTCCCGTGCTTGCTTCAGATAATCCATAGCCTGGCGGAATTGTTGTTTTTCCGCCAGGAACTGAATAAGCAACAGGGTGAGGTCTGCATCGCCCGGGAAGCGTTTTAATCCCCGCTGTAAAATGGGTACCATATCCGAATGACCGGAGCGCGCGGCACTGACC
>JALWDQ010000305.1:226-4388 GCA_027039625.1 Calditrichia bacterium
AATACACATAGAACTCTTTATCGGGAAGTCCCTGACTCTCGTACTGGCGAAACTTCTGGTAGGCTTCCTCGAAGCGCCCCTGTTCGTAAAGCACGATCCCTTCCTGATAAATTTGTTCACCCAGCAGACTCTGGGCTCTTCCCTGCGAAACCCACCATACGCCCGCAATCAGTGTCATCCACACAAAGAATTTCCTGAACCCGGGTATCGTCCGATTCAAATCTTCTTCCCTTATTTCCCTTATTTACCTTATTTACCTTATTTACCTTATTTACCTTATTTACCTTATTTACCCTATTTCCCTTATCTACCCTATTTCCCTATTTCCCTATTCCCCTATTCCCCTATTCCCCTATTTACCTTATTTACCTTATTTCCCCTATATACTCTATATACTTTAAGTCACTTCGACTCCCCTTCCCCGATGTACACTACCTCATTCCCTTTGCTTTCGTTACCCGAAGTATCCAGTGCCCGAACCTGATAATATCCCGGCAGGGTATTCAAGGGGAGCAAATATTCTTCCACCTTGATGGGTTCTTCCACCACCGCCTGGTAAGTTCCCATGGGCGATTTGGCACGGTAAATCCGGTATCCCACCATATCAAAATCCACCACCCGGTTCCAGGTAAGGCGATACCCTTCGGGAGTTTTCTCCACAAACACATTCCGGGGATGTGGTGGGGGCGTGTAATCGCGCACCTCGATTTTTCGTTCCAGGAACTTCTGGCTGTGGTTTCCGGCTTCATCCACAGCACCCAGACGCAAGATGTAATTCTGACCTTTGGTGAGCTGGGGGAAATACCCTGCCAGCGTATCCGCATGCACCTGGCGGTGAATAAACGCTTCTTCCTGCCCCTCTAAGAACAACATCACCTCATAAAAAGCCACATCGGGCGAAGGAGAAGGATTCCAGTTGATATGCACATCCCCGTTATGGCGCACTTCCATAATCATATCGGTTGGCGGAAGGGGAGGAATCGTATCCGGTACCAACACACGGGTAAACCGGAAATCCGACAGATTCCAGGCCATATCCACCGCCCGCACGGCAATCCAGTACTCTTTACCATATTTGAACTTCTTCTCGCCATAACCGGAGTCGGCAAACACCGGTTGTTCGGCTCCCACCGGTTTAGGCGTCAGCTGCAGCATACCGGACTGACTTTCGCCCCGGTACACATAATAGCCACGCAATTTCTCTTTGGTTACCGGAGTCCATTTGATGTAAATCTTGCCGTGGCGGTACTCGGCCATCACCGTGTCCGGCGGGGGCGGCGGGGTATTATCCACCCAAACCGCATAAGGCAACGCCGACATTTTGCTGCGGTTACCTTCCTTATCCACAGCCACGACACCATAGAAATACTTCTCGCCTTCCTGCCCGGTACTATCGAAATAGAACGTTTGCAGGGCGGGGATTAAGGCTTTATTCAACTTTTCCTTTACCTCTTCCGGTCGAACACCCCGGTACACATCGTAACCAATCACATCCGGTTCCGGGCTAATATCCCAGGTAACCATGATGCCGTTTTCCGCATATTCCGCATTCACATGGCGGACAATGGCGGGAGGCGTTTCGTCTTTCACGTACACCTTTACCGGCGAGGAGCCGGGACTTTCGTATCCGAAATAGGAAATGGTGGTTACCCGATACCAGTAGGTTTTTCCGCTTTCCAGGAGCCCGTCCTGCAACTCCACCAGGGGATTATCCAGTCGGTAAATAAACTCGTCGCCAACACGAATATAGTGCGCTCCGTCGTCGCTGCGGTACACGCGAAAACCCACCACCCAATCCGGATGATCCCAGTTAAACTGGGGATAAGTAAAGGAAATGCTCGCCATGCGATCTTTAATTTCTACCTTCAGGTCAGTCACTTCTCGTACTTTGGGCATCCGTATTGGCACCGAAATCGTTCGGGTTTTTCGCACCTCTTCATTATCCTGATTTACAAAAGCCACGTAATACTGAACCTGCTCCCCTTCTTTCACTTTGGGATCAATCAGCAACCGTCCCAGCAGCACCGAGAGTTTGGGGAGTTTGAAACAGAGCATCAGAGAGTAAACGGGATCGACCTGCAATTTAGTCAGGATGCGTCCGGGATCGGGGTTTTTCATGGTACGCGCCAGAGTGGCAAAATCCGGTCCCAGCAATTTCTGCATCTGGTAAGGATCGTCAACAGGGCGTACCACTACCGGAAGGGCTTTCTCCCAAGTGCCCTGCCCCACTTTTTTCCATAGCTCCACTCCCTGTCCCCGGGGAATCGGTCTGGTTAAAAAGATGTAACTGACTTTTCCATCACTAAACCCAACCAGATCGGGCATTTCGCCAGCAAATGCTGACAGGCTCCACAAAAACAACAGTGCTCCGATGAAAATCCTTCGCATAAAGCCCTCGTTTTTTATCTTCAAACATTTCATTTACATTGTGAATTTATTACCTGTTTTCGCTTCCTCTTTCTCTCAGGATTAATGTCCCGGGCCGATGGGTCCGGGAGGATTAATTCCACCACCTCCACCAACAGGTGGCTGGATATTGCCCGGACCGGGAATGCCGGGATTACCGAAATTCGCTCCACCACCGAAGTTGTGGCCGCCTCCAAACGTCATTCCGCTACCGCCATAGCCGGTGATAAAACTCGTCTGGCGAATGGGCGATTTCAGATTCGCCCGGTTCGCAAACACCACGCGCACCGTGTATGCGGTACCCGGTTGGTATGTCCCCGGCATCTCTAACGTTACAGAACTGCCGGTAGAAAGCAGATTTGTCGGCACAATATAGGTTCTGGTACGCGTATCCGAAGGATTGGAATTCTTGCGGATGGCTACTTTCATTCCATAAATATCCGACTCGGAATCGGAGAAATTATCCAGAGTAACCGAAATTCTATGATTCCCGTTATTGTAGTGCACACTGACAGTCCCGGTACTGGGAGGTGTATTATCGATGCGAATTGCCCGAGAAGTCACGGAGGTACCGCGCATGCCATCACCATTCACGGCGCGAATCGTTACGTAAACCGTCTGTCCCGTACTAAGCGATAGGCTATCGATTTTGATCCGGTTGATGTTTCCAACAAAAGTCCAGTTGTTACCTACGCCTGCTGGCGGGAAGAGTGTAAAGCCGCTGGAGGTATTAAACAGATCGGAGGGGAAATCAATATTTCCTAACTGACCCGGCGCATGATAAGCAGATATGGCGCGATGCGTCCAGCTAACAATATCTCCATTACCAGGACTGCTACCAATTTTGTATTCGTAATAAGCAATACCGGTTTCGTTATCTTTAGCCGGATTCAGACCCAGAATAATCGTGCTAACCGAACCATTGTAATAGGGCCAGGAATCAGGAATACTTCCATAAGACAGACCCGGTTTGGTGGGAGCGGTACGATCCAGCGGACGAATCGGCCCGCTGGTGGTTACCGGCCCAATGAGGCCTGCTTTATTCATGGCGCGAATATGAACATAGAAGGTATCCATATACGCCAGCGGTTCTCCCACCAATTTAATGCGGGTAAGCGGGTGTCCATTGGCATCGGTGCCCAGTAAACGCCAGCCACTGTTGGGCATGGGATCGTTAGGCGATGTGGTCACTTTGAACATGTACTGGTAAATTCCCGATTCCGTATCGCTGGCGGGATCGAAATGCACCCGAATTCCCGGTGGAATCGTGTCGTTCTGGGTGTACACGTACTGCCCAAGGAAATTCCCGATGATATTGAACATGTAGGTAAGCGAATCGTTGCCACCGATACCGGATCCTCCTGAAGAGCCACCGGAAGGAGAAGTGGGAATCACAAAGCTAAACTGGGTCCCATTCAGTTCCTGCTGGAAGGTTACCGTAGAATTATAATTGGTAATGGCATTCTGTAAACTCGGTGGCGATTGCACATCCGACGGATAAGGACTGGTAAAGTTTACAGTCACTGCGCCGGGAGCCGTGGTGTCGATTTTCACAAAATTGGAAGCTCTGGGCGGACCCCACATACCTACACTATTTTTCGCTCGCACATACACGAAATAGATATGATTGTGCTGCAGGGACAAATTGTAGATGTTGAAATCCGTACGCGGTCCCACGCTTTTCCAGCTCACACTATCCGGATGAGGCGGGAATAAACTGGTTCCCACCGCATAAGCCAGTTCTACCACATCGGAT
>JALWDQ010000306.1:0-4367 GCA_027039625.1 Calditrichia bacterium
CGTTAACTGTTTTTTATGATTTTTCAAAAAAAAATGCGCTGAAGTCGCAATGTAAAAGAAAATTCCAGATCATAAATTTCTTTTATCTTCCACAAGAGTTGTCCTTTTTATTCTAATTCGAAATGTGGGCAATTTTCTGCTCAAAAGAAGGACATTTGAGTGAAAATATTGGGTATTGCTTAAAGAAATTATTAAGAAATGGGAGTGTTTGGTAAAATGTAAATTCCCGTATTTGCGCCAGTTTTAAATAAAATCCAGTGTGTGATTCTTGAAAATCAGCTCAAAAATTTCATAAAAACAGAAGAGAAGAAAAGTAGCCCGGTAAACTGTACTCCAGAGGTAAAATTATTTTCGGTTGATTTCAAAATACGCCTTTCCTTAAATTCGGCATTCTGGAAGGGAAGACCTTTCTTATCGGATTTATCATAAAACGGAATCATCTGGAATCACGGAGGCATACAATGGCAAAATATAAAGGATTTAGTAAAAAGGAGTTGTTGGAGATATATCGTTTAATGCTCCTAAATCGCCGTGCGGACGATAAGGAGCTTATTTTACTTCGTCAGGGGAAAGCCCATTTTCATATTGGGGGGTCTGGCCACGAAGCGGCCCAGATCGGTGCGGTTAAAAACTTCGACACCAGTAAGGATTGGGCTTATTGCTACTATCGGGATCAGGCCTTTGTTATGGGATGGGGAATGACCATTCAGGAGGTATTCTTACATCACCTGGCGAAACGGGACGATCCCAATTCCGGGGGACGCCAGATTGGCGCGCACTGGGGACACCGCAAACTCCGTATCGTTACGCAATCCTCCTGCACCGGAACGCAGTTTCTCCATGCCGTGGGAACTGCGATGGGCATTCGCAAGTCCGATAGCGACGAACTGGTGTATGTCAGTTCCGGGGAAGGCACGACCAGTCAGGGAGAATTTTTTGAGGCACTCAACTGGGCCAGTCGCGATAAACTTCCGGTAGTGTTTCATATTCAGGACAACAAGTACGCTATCAGCGTACCGGTATCCCAGCAAACTGCCGGAGGTTCCATTTATCATCTGGTAAAAAGTTATCCCAATTTATTGAGTGCTCGGATTAATGGCACGGATTTTTTTGAGGTTTACCAGACGTTTCGCAAAGCCACCCAGTATGCCCGGCAGGGTAAGGGACCCGCGATTATCATTTCGGATGTGGTGCGCTTGCTTCCTCATTCCAGCAGCGACGACCACCGGAAGTATCGTTCGCCGGAAGAGTTGGAGCGCGACCGCCAGAAGGATCCCATCTTGAATTTCGCCCTGGTGCTCACCGAAAAGGGGATTGCCACCGCGGAAGAACTGGATGCCATCCAGCAGCAGGTGAGGGAAGAAGTAGATGCTGCAGCCGAGTGGGCTGAACAACAACCGGACCCGGAACCCGAAAGCGCCGTGGAACGAGTTTTTGTACAATATCGTTCTCCGGAAAAACCCCAACCACCTGCCAGCGAAGGAGAACGGGTAGTGATGGTGGATGCCATCAATCACGCATTGCACGAAGAAATGGAAAGAGACGAGCGCGTGGTGGTTTACGGCGAAGATGTGGCCGACCCTAAGGGCGGAGTGTTTACAGCTACCAAGGGACTTACCAAACGCTTCGGGGAAAAACGGGCGTTCAACTCACCATTAGCGGAGGCCAGCATCGTCGGTACGGCAATTGGCATGGCAGTGTATGGGTTTAAACCGGTGGTGGAAATTCAGTTTGTAGATTACATCTGGCCGGCTTTCATGCAAATTCGCAACGAGCTGGCTGCAATTTATTACCGCTCTAATGGAACCTGGAAAGCGCCGGTAGTTATTCGCACTCCTGTTGGGGGATACATTCACGGCGGATTGTACCACAGTCAGAATGCCGAAGCTTTCTTCTCGCACATCCCGGGACTGAAGGTGGTGTATCCCAGTAATGCGGCGGATGCTAAAGGGTTGCTCAAAGCGGCCATTCGAGGGGAAGATCCGGTTATTTTTTTGGAACATAAAGGGTTGTATCGCCAATCGTTTGCTGCCCGCCCGGAACCGGATGCGGATTACCTCCTTCCTCTGGGATATGCCCAGGTGGTACGGGAAGGGGAAGATGCCACCATCGTTACCTGGGGGATGCAGGTGCAGCGTTCCATCGAAGCGGTAAAAATGCTGGGTGAATTGAATCCTTCAGTGGAAATTATTGACCTGCGTACCATGATTCCTCTGGATATGGAGACTATTCTGAATTCGGTACGCAAAACCGGGAAGGTGCTGGTGGTGCACGAAGAAAATTTAACCGGTGGTTTTGGAGCCGAAATTGCGGCGCGCATTGCCCGCGATGCGTTTGAATATCTGGATGGTCCCGTGATGCGAGTGGCTGCCCACGATGCACATATCCCCTACAATAGCGGTCTGGAAAATTATGTACTGCCCTCCCCGGCACGTATTGCGAAATCGTTAAAGGAACTGTTGCTCTACTAAATGACATTCTTGAAACCCATATTATTGGGGAAAGCAAAAGTGGTAAATCAGTGAAGGGATAGGGGAGTGGTGGAACAAAAAGGAATGAATTGGTTGACGACCAAACCAGGTAAAATCGGGAAAGAATGCGTACCGATAATTCAATAATTTTAATAATTTTAGAAAAAATTTAATCGAATGTTTTTCAATGAACAGGTAAGAAAATTCTGGAGATAAATGATGGTTGTTGATGTAAAAATGCCCAAACTGGGCGAGAGCCTGACGGAAGGAACCATTATCAAATGGTACAAGCAGGTGGGGGATGCGGTGGAAAAAGATGAAACCCTTCTGGAGGTATCGACCGATAAAGTGGATTCGGAAATTCCCAGTCCTGTGAGCGGGGTTCTGGAAGAAATTTTAGCCAAGGAGAACGAGACAGTGGAGGTGGAATCGGTCATTGCTCGCATCCGTACGGAAGGGGAAGCCGGTGCGGAGGAAGAGTCCGCAGCGGAAGCATCTGCGCCCGTTTCCAAGCCTGCGCCAGAAGAAAAAATTACTCCACCTTCAACTCCATCGGAATCTGCGCCACCGCCGGCAGAACCCATCGAATCACCGGCAAAAAAACGCCGTACCGAAGGACGATTCTATTCTCCCCTGGTACTCAATATCGCCCGACAGGAAGGAATCTCCATGGAAGAACTGGAAACGATTCCCGGTACCGGAATGAATGGTCGGGTGACCAAAAAAGATTTGTTAAGCTATATACAGAAACGTAAAGCCGAGGTGACCAAAGCACCGGAGCAACCTGTGGAACCGATGTTTGCGCCCGGCGAAGAGGTAAAAGTGGTGCCCATGGATTCAGTCCTCCGCAGTATGGCCAAACACATGCGGTTGAGTCTGGATACTTCCGCACACGTCTATTCCGTTTCGGAATGCGATATGACACAGGTGCTGAAGATAATGCAGCAGCATCGTCCTGCTTTTCTGGAACAGGAGGGATTTAAGCTCACTGTTACACCTTTTATTTTGTACGCCGTGGTGAAAGCATTGCAGAAGTTCCCGCGGATGAATGCCTCGGTGGATGGAGAAAATATGATCCTCCATCGCCATGTGAATTTGGGCGTAGCGGTTGCCTCGCCGCGGGGACTGATTGTGCCGGTAATTCGTCAGGCAGAAGGGTTAAATTTACGCGGAATTGCCCGGGCACTGAACGACCTGGTGCAGCGTGCCCGAACCAATAAACTGCAATTGCGGGACATCGAAGGTTCTACCTTTTCGGTGACCAATTACGGGGTGTTCGGAAATATTTTTGGTCTGCCCATTATCAATCAGCCCAATGTGGGAATTCTGGGGATTGGCGCCATTAAAAAACGTCCCGTGGTTATCGAAAGCGAGATGGGCGACTCCATCGCTGTTCGTTCCATGGCTTACCTCTCTCTTTCGTTCGATCATCGAATTGTGGATGGTGAATTGGGTGGGCGTTTTCTGGAACGGGTAGTAGAGATTCTGGAAAATTTCTCGGAACGGGAAATTTGATGTTTAAAAATAGTTTGTTTAGAGACAAGGCTCATAGATAGCAAATAAATTCAGGTAAATAAAAAAGGCTGATTAATATAAGTTAATCAGCCTGATAGCGGAGAGGGAGGGATTCGAACCCTCGGTGGCAGTTTTTGCTGCCACACTCGCTTAGCAGGCGAGCGCCTTCAGCCAGCTCGGCCACCTCTCCGAGTTTCTTTCAATTTGCCAGGTAACTCAAAACTTTTTTTAATCTACACTCGCTTAGCATCCCGCCGCTGCGGGATTCAGCCAGCTCGGCCACCTCTCCGAGTTTCTTTCAATTTGCCAGGTAACTCAAAACTTTTTTTAATCTACACTCGCTTAGCATCCCGCCGCTGCGGGATTCAGCCAGCTCGGCCA